>JAJRWW010000656.1 GCA_024276595.1 Myxococcota bacterium | reverse complement strand
GCTCACCTGCGACCGCCAGAACCCGTGCAAATCGCTCCAGAGCTGGCGCTTCCGCCCTTCCCGCTGGGTTGAGGACGGCACCTTTGGAGCGCATCGCGTTCCGGCGACACTCCTTTCGCGGCCAAGGACCGCGGACAGCGGTCCCCTGGCGAGCGACCCTCCCGCCGGGGAGACCACGTAACCCATGAACGCACAAAACACAAAAATGATCTACAGGGAGATGGATCGACCGCCAGGGCTGGCCTCGCCCCCGCCTGGAGCCGGCTCACGGGATCGACTCCTCCACCGGGCGCACCCACCAGATGAGGCCCACAAGGAGGCCCAGGGTCACCACCAGTGCCCAGAACCAAAAGCAGGAGGTGTCTTTGAGGTAGTCGCCAAAGGCCAGGCCGAGGCCCGCTCCAGCCAGACCGCCGGTGAGAAGGCGACGCAGGTTGGTGCCCTCTGCCCCAAAGAGCATGGAGCCAGACCAGTCCAGCAGGGCTGGAATCACCAGGCCGGTGCCCACCAGCCAGCGCCACTCCAGCAGGAGCTGCCCCCAGGTGGCCTCCACCGTCACCACCGCCAGCAGCACCGGGTAGAGGCCCAGGCACCTGGCGCAAAGGTGGATGGAGCGATCTTTGCGGCCCAGGCGGTAGCAGCGGTGCAGGTCTCGGGGTCGGTGGTGCGACAGCAGCACGCGCCAGCCCTGGGAGGGAGCGCTCATTCGCCGCAGCCACCCCTGGCGCGGCAGAGGGCCCTGGCGAGCGCTGCCCACCGGTCCACCGGGATCTCCTCTGCCCTGTCTCGAAGGGGGATGCCCGCCTCCTCGGCCGCCCCCAGGACCAGCTCCCAGGGCCAGGGAGCCCCTGCACGGAGGCTGTTTCTGAGGGTCTTGCGCCGCCTGGAGAAGGCCGCCTTCACCAGCGCATCGTGTACCCTCAGGCAGCAGGCGCCCAGCCGCGCCACCGGCTCCAGCCGCACCACGGCAGCGGACACCCTGGGCGCCGGCCGGAAGGAGCCGGGCGCCACGTCAAACAGCCGCTTCACTCGCGCCCGCTGCTGGGTCACCACCGTCAGCAGGCCCTGGTCCTTGGTCCCCGGGGCAGCACAGATCCTCTGCGCCACCTCCCGCTGGAACATGAGCACCAGGCGCTGCACCTGCTCGGGACGAACGAGGGCGCGCCGGAGAATGGCCGCGGCAGCGTTGAAGGGGAGGTTCCCCACCACCAGCAGCGGGCCTGGAGCCTCCAGCGCCAGGCCGGCGTAGTCCACCCGGGCGGCGTCGGCGACCCTGACATCTAGCCGCTCTGGGTGCTCCACCACATTCGGGAGCGCCTCGGCGAGCTCTCTGTCCAGCTCCACGGCCACCACGTGAGCGCAGCGGGCACAGAGGGCACCGGTCAGCGCGCCTGGGCCGGGTCCAATCTCCACCACCCATTGGTCCCTGGTGGGCGCAAGGGCGTCCACTATCTTGTCCCGCACTCCGTTGTTGATCAGAAAGTTCTGGCCCAAGGAGCGCCTGGCGCGGGGCAGCGCCCGGGAGCTCATCCGACGTGCCTTGCCCAGGAGGGCGCAGCGTTGGTGGCCATGTCGGCCAGCTTGCCGGCTGCCAGGCGCCGCTGCCCGGCCACGGCCACCATGGCGGCGTTGTCCGTGCAGAGCTCTGGGGCCGCCAGGTGCAGCCGCCAGCGGCCAGCGGCCGCGGCCCGCTCCAGCGAGGCCCGCAGGTGGGAGTTGGCGGCAACCCCACCAGCCACCACCACCTCGCTCAGCCCGGTGCACTCCACCGCCTGCTCCACGCGCTCGGTGAGCATGTCCACCACCGCCTGCTGAAAGCTGGCGCACAGGTCTGCCAGCTCCTGGCCTGCCTTGGGGAGCCCCCGCCGCGCCAGGTGCTGCTTCACCGCTGTCTTGAGCCCTGAGAAGGAGAAGTCGAACCCCTTGCGCCCCCGCAGGGCTCGGGGAAACCGGATGGCCGCGGGATCCCCTCCCCTCGCCAGCTCGTCAATTACCCGGCCCCCCGGGTAGCCCAGCCCGAGCATCTTGGCCACCTTGTCGAACGCTTCGCCGGCAGCGTCGTCCCTGGTGGCCCCCAGAACCTCCATGCCCTCCGGGCCGTGGCGTACTCCAACAAGGCAGTGTCCACCAGATGCGAGTAGAAACACATGCGGAAAGCCGGGCTGCCCACGGCGATCCAGGAAGGGGGCCTCCAGGTGCGCAAGCAGGTGGTCCACCGCCACCAGGGGCAGACCGGTGACAAAGCAGATCCCCTTGGCCACCTGGAGCCCCACCAGGAGAGCCCCCACTAGGCCTGGGCCCGCGGTCACAGCCACTGCCCGCAGGTCGCCCAGGGAGACATCCGCCTCGGCCAGAGCCGCCTCAATCACTGGTATTATGTTCAGCACGTGGTGCCGGGACGCCAGCTCTGGAACCACGCCACCGAACTCGTGGTGAATCTCCACCTGGGAGGAGATCACGTTTGAGCGGATCCCGTGGCCGCTGTCCACCACCGCGGCGGCGGTCTCATCGCAGGAACTCTCCACTCCCAGGATGAGCCCCTCACCTGACCTCTGCTGCGAGCATGAGAGCATCTACTTGAGCTTGTCCAGCTTCTTCCGGGCGAAGGTGGCCCACTGGCACCTGGGGCAGAGCTTGAGCGCCTGCTGGAGAGCGAACCTGGCCTCGTTCCCCTGCTTCAGCTCCACCAGGCTCCAGCCGATGCGCACCCAGGCCTCGGCGTTCTGTGGCTCATAGCTGACGGCCATGCGCCCGAAGTCCGCTGTCTGCTGGTACTTGAGACGGTTGAAGGCCACCTTGCAGCGGGAGAAGTAGTACTCACCGAGCGCCTTTTTCGCGGCGGCGTTGTCCGGGTCCTCGGCCAGCACCCCCTTTAGCAAGGCCACCGCCTCCCTGGCCTTCCCCTTGTGCTTGTGAAGAAGCTGGCTGGCCTGGGCCACGCGCCTGGAAAGCTCCTCCGGGGAGACGCGCGGTCGCGGGGGTGCAGCGTCGGGCCTGGGAGGAGGGGCACGTCTGGGAAGCGCCGCGTCCAGAGCCGGCGGTGGAGCGGTGGGAGCGGCCGCGTCGGCCTGCCCCACCTGTGATCGCGCCGCTCCTGGAGCGGGTGAAGCATCGCCACCGCCGCCACCATCTCCGCGGATCGCCAGGTAGACGATGGCCGCCAGCACCACCACGATCAGGCCACCCCAAACCAGCCCCTTGCTGCCCGACCCGATCACCTGCTCGGCGTCAAAGTCCACCTCCGCCGTGGTGGCCTCCCGAGCGGGGGAGGGCTTCGCGCGGACATGGGGGGAGCCCTTTGAAGCGTCCACAGAACCCTTCCTGGCTGCTTGCCCTGGTGCGGCGTCCGGGAAAACCTCGGCCCTGTCCGGCTCCTGGGTGGAGCTCGAGCCCCTGCTGGCGCGCTCCTTGGCCGCCCGGGTGATGGGGGTGGTGCGCCGATGACGGCGCGGCGTGGACGGCGGCTCCCCGTCGCCCTCGGCCCCTGGCTCCAGGGCGGTCTCCTCTGCCCGGCGCGGAGGTGTGCCGGAGATTATCTCCTCCCAGCTTTCCCGGGAGCTGCTCGTGGATCGGGTGCCGGGCGCGGTCCGCCGGGACTCTTGGTCCGGCCGACCCGGCGCATCGGCATCCTTTGGGGGAGGAGTAAAGGGGCGCCTGCGCAGCGAGAGGGTTGGACGCCGGGCGGCGTCACCGCTGGCGCTGTCAATGACCCCGGACACCGCGGACTCGGGCGGACCGGGCTCCTGTGAGGCCACCTGGAGCTTCGGACCACCAGTGGGCCGAGGGGCGCTGCCCTGCCCCACGACGATCTCCCCTGAGGCGGACACCGCGCCACCCTGGTTGGACTCCTCCACCTCGGTCACGTCCGCGTCGTCCAGGAAGGCGACCTCATCCGAAGAGGAGGCCGCTTCGGTCTGCTCGCCAGCTTCGAGCGAGGGGCTCGACTTGGCTCCGGGGGTGGCCTCGCCCGGGAGCGGCTTGGAGAGAGGATCTTCCTCGAGGTCTGCTTCGCCGTGCTGCGCCGGCTCCAGGGGCTCCTTGATTGCGGCCATGGGCCTGGAGATGCGCAACAGATCCTTGAGAATGGGCTTGAGCTCCAGGGGCTCCATGGAGGGGAGCGGCCTGGGAGCGGGCATGGAAGAGGGCATCGGTCGAATGGCCCTTGCCGACCTAGCAAGGGCGTCGCCTTGGGCGGATTG
>JAJRWW010000655.1 GCA_024276595.1 Myxococcota bacterium | reverse complement strand
GGGGCTCTCCATGCCGTGGCCGGTGATGACCGTTGCCAGCTCCACCCGAGCCGCGTCCGCAGGGATCGGAGCTGTCTGCGGCCCGTAGGTGGCGTTGTAGCTCGCGTCGAAGGTGCCCCCCGCGAAGAGGAGGTGGGTCTCCACGGGCCGGCTGGGCTTTCCCTGGTTGGACAGACGCAGGTCCAGGCTCACCAGGAAGGGCTGCTGGGAGTAAAAGGCGAACCGGCGGGTGGCCCCCCTCGGCCAGCAGGGGCAGCAGGCCGGAGACGTCTTGCACCCAGCGGCCCTCGCGGTGGTAGGTGCGGCGCACCACGAGAGTAGCGCATCTTCTTCTCCTTTGTCTGGCCAGGACCCATCCACTGACCGCACATTATCATACCAGGGGTGGGGGCGCTTCCCGGTGGCGGCCATCCCCTGGGGTCGGGGCTGGGCTGGGAGCCGGGGGCCCGCTGCAAGTTGCGGAGGCGCCCATCCTCGATATAATGATAGGCATGAAAATAGCCTTAGCTTTTGTCCTGACACTCGTCTGCCTGGTGGGGGCCTCCCCGTCCGTGGGAGCTCGGTCTCTCAACGGACAGCGGGTGGCCATCTGGCGCATCGACCCGCTGGGAGGGCTCTCCCCAGAGATCGTGGCTCGACTGGAGAGCCTGTTGACCCAGGAGATGGGCCGCATAGTGGGGGACATCGTCCCTTCCATCAGGGCCAGGCAGGTCCAGCGCAGGTACCGCGCACTGCGAAGCTGCCAGGGCGCTGATCGCTGCCTGGCGAGCATCGGCCGCCGCCTTCGAGCCCGGTACATCGTGTCGGGCACCCTGGCCAGCCTGGGGCAGGACTACGTGATCCGCCTGAAGATGGTGGACACCCGCACATCCCGAACCCTTCGAGGTATCGCCGAGGTGCTCTCGGGGAAGCGTGACCAGCTCATCGAGGCTGTTCGAGTTGCGGCCTACCGGCTGCTGGCTCCCAGCCGGCTCACCGGCTCGCTGCAGGTGCTCGTCAACATTGCTGGCGCCACGGTCTACCTGGACGGCAAGCGCATCGGCGTTTCGCCCTTGCGCCACGTCCTCAGGAAGCTCTCGGTCAAAAAGCACACCCTGCGCATCACGCACCCGGACCACCTGGATTTCATCCGCAAGGTCTCTGTCCGCTTCCAAAAGACCACCATCGTTCGCGTGAGGCTCAGAAGGCCCAGGCTGGCGCCCCTTCCCCGGCCCCGGGTCCTGCCTCCAGTGCTCAAGGATGCCCGCACGCCCTGGTACTCCAGGTGGTGGTTCTGGACCATCGTGGGGGTGGTGGCGGCCGGGGCGGGCGCCGCGGTGGGCATTTTGCTTCCGCGGCTCACCTACTTTCCCAAGTCCTGCGATGGCGGCTGTGGGGGCGACTGATGAGACATCCCGCTCCACAGGAAGGTGCCACATTGCGCGCCAGGTGCTTGTTGGGGTTGAGCGTGGCCATGGCGCTGCTGACCCTGGCTGCCGCCGTCGCCGAGGGGCGCCGGCGTGGGCGTCACCGATCCAGGAGGCACAGGGCCAAGATCGCCCGGTATGTCATCGCGCCCGGATCGGCCACCCACGTCCTCAAGCCGCTCGAGTCCATCGGCGTGGATCGAAAGCGGGTCAAGCACATCACGGTCGCCCTGCAGGAGGCCCTGGTCAAGGTGCCTGGGGTCAAGATGGCCTCCTTGAGAAACAGCCTCAGGTTTCTGCGCAGCAGGTATGGCGCCACCTACGCGGTGTGCGAGGGGGAGCTCAAGTGCGTGGTGAAGTTCGGGCTGCTGCTAAAGGCTCCCCTGGTAGTCACGGGTGACCTGAGCGGCCTGGGCTCTGGCTTCGTGCTGTTTCTGCGCCTGGTGGACCCAAAGGCCCAGAAGGTGCTTCGGAAGGTGACGATCGTCCACGGTGGGCGCAAGCGGCAGCAGGTGCTGCTCCGGGAGGCGGCCTTCAGGCTCCTGGCGCCCGAGCGGTTCCTGGGCAAGCTGAAGCTCTCGGTGGACGTCCCCGGCGCGGCGGTGTTTCTCAACGGAAAGCCCCTGGGCAAGTCTCCCATCAAGGTGGTGTCGGTGGAGGCGGGCACCCACGCGCTGCGTGTCACCCACGCCGAGTACCACGACTACATGGCCTTCGTGGACGTGGGCTTTGAGAAGACCACCGAGGTGAAGGTCTTCCTCAAGCAGTTCCCCATCATCTCGGAGGAGATGAAGCACAAGGGCCACAGGCGGGCCGGGCCGGTGGAGGGGGTGCTGGGGCGCAAGGTGCTCTACCGGCCGATCCCCTGGTACAAGCGCTGGTGGTTCATCACGTCGGTGGGCGTGACGCTGCTCGCCGCCACCTTGACCACCGTCGCCCTCTCGAAGAGGCGCCACCTGGATCGCGATGGCTCAATAACCCTGTCGAGGAGCCTTCGCGCTCCGGCTGCGGTCGTTCGCTTTGGCCGCTGAGCCCAGGCGGTGCTGGCCGCGTCTCCTCCTCGCGCCGCCCTGGCGCCCCATGCTGGGCTCGGGGGCCTCGGGGGCGGGGCCGTTGGGTCTGGCGGTGCTCGTGTCGCTGCTGCTGGGGCTGGCGCTCCAACCCGGCTGTGTCCCCGCGGACGACCCCTACGCCTGCGCGGACCTGGACGGGGACGGCCACGGTCTGGGCGTCGCCTGTGCGGGCCCGGACTGCGACGACCTGGACGAGACCTGCTTCCAGGGAGATTGCTGCCCCAGTAGCTGCACCGACAGGGACGGGGACGGCTACGGCGTTGGCTCGGGCTGCCTGGGCCCGGACTGCGCAGAGCTGGACGCCGACTGCCACGCAGGGGACTGCTGCCCTCCCGACTGCATGGACGGAGACGGAGACGGCTACGGCCTGGGCCACGACTGTCTGGCCACCGACTGCGACGACACGGATCCCGCCTGCCACTCGGGGGACTGCTGCCCGGTGGACTGCGTGGATGACGACGCAGATGGCTATGGCGTCGGCTCCGACTGCGACGGCCCAGACTGCGACGACGGGAACGACCAGTGCTGGGCCGGATCCTGCTGCCCGGTGGCAGACTGCGCCGATTCGGACGGAGACGGTTACGGTGAGGGGGCAGACTGCGTGGGCCCGGACTGCGACGACGGGAACGACCAGTGCTGGGCCGGATCCTGCTGCCCGGTGGCAGACTGCGCCGACTCGGACGGAGACGGCTACGGTGAGGGGGCAGACTGCCTGGGCCCGGACTGCGACGACGGGAACGACCAGTGCTGGGCGGGGATCTGCTGTCACGCAGGGGCGGCCACCTGCTGGGAGATCTACCAGTGTGTGCTGGCCTGCGGTGGCGATGGGGTCTGCGAGAACGTGTGCGTGGGTTACGGTGACTCCGTTGCCCAGAGCCTCTGGTCGCTGCTCGAAAGCTGCTTTCAGGTCACAGGCTGCCAGGGGTCCGATTGTCAGACCCTCTGCGGCGTGGAGCTCTCCGACTGTCAGAGCGACATGTAGCTGGTCAGGTCCCCTCTGGTGGGGTCCAGCGCAGGCGCGGCTTGCGGGCGGCGCGGGTCTCGTCCAGCCGGCGCAGGCCAACCTGAGTGGGAGCCGCGTGGAGAGTGTCCGGAGCTCGGCGGGCCTCCTCGTGGATATGCGCCATGGCCTGGCAGAACCGGTCCAGCTCCTCGGGTGGCTCGGTCTCGGTCGGCTCGATCATGAGCGCCTCGGGCACGATGAGGGGGAAGTAGACCGTGGGCGGGTGGAAGCCGTGGTCCATGAGGCGCTTGGCCACGTCCATGGCCATGACCCCGGTCTCTTTCTTGAGGAGCTTGCAGGAGAATACCGTCTCGTGGAGGGTGTCCACCTCGTGGGACGGAGGGAACATGGCCTTGAGCCGGGCGCGCAGGTAGTTGGCGTTGAGCACCGCCATCTCCGTGGCCCGGGTGAGCCCCTCGCCTCCCATCTCCCGAATGTAGGTGTAGGCCCTGATGAGCACACCGAAGTTGCCGTAAAAGGAGCGCAGGCGCCCGATGGACTCGGGGCGCTGGAAGTCCAGGTGAAAGCTGTCTCCCTCCCGCTCCACCGTGGGGAGGGGCAGGTAGGGCACCAGCCGGTCCACCACCCCCACGGGGCCGGCGCCAGGGCCACCGCCTCCGTGGGGTGTGGAGAAGGTCTTGTGCAGGTTGAAGTGCATCACGTCCACGCCCACCTCGCCGGGCCTGACCTTGCCCATAATGGCGTTGAGGTTTGCGCCATCCATGTAGACGAGGGCGCCCACGCGGTGCACCATCTCGGCGATCTCCGCCAGGTGGGTCTCGTAGATCCCCAGGGTGTTGGGGTTGGTGACCATTATGGCGGCCACATCCTCATCCAGCACCTGCTCCAGGTCCCGGGGGCGGAGCACGCCGTCCGCTCCGGTCTGGAGCGGCACGGGCTGGTAGCCGTTGAGGGCCACCGAGGCGGGGTTGGTGCCGTGGGCAGTGTCTGGGATTATGACCTTCTTGCGTGGGTTCCCCTGGGCGGTGAGGTGAGCGCGCACGAGCATGAGGCCGGTGAGCTCACCGTGGGCCCCTGCGGCGGGCTGGAGGGTGACACGCGAGAAGCCGGAGATCTCGCACAGGGCGCGCTCCAGCTCCCACAT
>JAJRWW010000654.1 GCA_024276595.1 Myxococcota bacterium | reverse complement strand
GCTCAGCTTTGTGTCACTCATCGTCGCCGTTTCCTCGCAGCATCTGGTACTTGGGTTCTTCAATGTCGTCGAGCTGCCCCGTGCGCACCGCGAGCACGAAGGCGAGCCCACCGCCCGCGCCCATGAAGAGGGCGCCCAGCAGCAGGCAGATTGTCAGGGTGCTCATCCCGTCCCCTCCCCTGGGGCCGTGCTCAGCGCTGCGCGGTCCGCCCATGGCTCGTAGCCGCACAACCGCTCCATGGTGATGGCATCGGTTGGGCAGCGGATGGCGCACATGGCGCAGCGGATGCAGCGGTCCTCATCCTTGATGATGGCGCTCATGCCCGCAGTCTCCTCGGTCTCCATTCCTATCTCCGCGAGGCTCACCAGCCGGAGGCAGTAGGTCGGGCACACATCGGCGCACCCCCCACAGAGGATGCACTCGTTGCCGTCGAAGATGGTCTCCACCTCGCAGCGCAGGCAGCGCGCCCCCTCGTCCCTGGCCTGGGCATCCGGAAAGACATGCTCCACCTGGCGGTCCAGGGCGTCGAAGCGGGTCCTGGGGTCTTCGGCGGGTGGGAAGGTGCGGGGGAGGTCCATCCAGCTCCGCCTCAGGTTGTCGCGGATGCCCTCCCTTATCCAGGCTCGGTCCAGGAAGGGGGCGTAGTCGCGGTCCGCCTCCTGCTGGCCGGCGATGTGCTCGTGAATGGAGCGCGCCGCCCTTCGCCCCTGGGCCACGCAGTCGATGAACAGTCCCGGGCCCATGGCGATGTCACCGGCGGCGAAGAGCCAGGGGATGGATGTCCTTCCGGACTCCCGGTCGGCCACCACCGTCCCGCCGCGCCCCAGCTCGATCTCCTGGACCCCCGTCACAAAGGACTCATCCCCGGCCTGGCCGATGGCCAGCACGATGGTGTCGCAGTCGATGACCTCCTCGGTTCCGTTCTCCATCTTGGGGGAGAAGCGCCCCTGCTCGTCAAAGACGCGGCTCACCAGGCGCACCTCGAGGCCTGTGATCTTCTTGCCATCCCCCACAAAGCGCACCGGACCCCTCCGGTTCATGCGGACGATCCCCTCCTCGTCCCCCTCGATGATCTCGATCTCGTCTGCAGGCATCTCGCTTAGCGCCTCCAGGCAGACCAGGTGGACCGAGGTGGTGGACTCCAGGCGCACCGCGCTCCTGGCGCAGTCGTAAGCCACGTTGCCGCCTCCTATGACAACCGTGCGTCCCAGGGGCGGGATCTCTCGGCGTGCGTTGAAGTCGGCCAGAAGCTGGAGCCCCCCGAGGATTCCCTCCATCTCGTGGCCAGGCAGCTCCAGCAGGCGGCTTTTTTGGAGGCCCACCGCCACCAAGACGGCCTCGAAGTCCTGCTCTCGGAGCTCGGCGATGGTCATGTCCTCGCCGATCTTCACGCCGCAGCGGAGCTCTACGCCCAGCTCCAAGATGGCGTCGATCTCCCGCTGCCAGACCTCTCGGGGCAGCCGAAAGATGGGCACCCCGAAGCGGAGCATCCCGCCCGGCTCCTCGGTGGCCTCGAAGACGGTCACCTGGTAGCCCAGCCGCGCCAGGTCGTGAGCGCAGGACATGCCCGCCACACCAGCGCCGACAATGGCGACCTTTTCGGGGCGCGGGCGCGGGTCGAGGGAGCCAGGGCCGACGGCCATCTCCAGGGTCTCCCTGAGGTTCTCGTTCACCTCCACTCCGTGCCGCTCGGTGGTGGTTCGCTTGATGGCCCGGATGTTCACCGGCTCGTCCACCATGCCACGCCGACATGCGGTCTCGCAGGGGGCGCCGCACACTCGGCCACAGATGGATGCGAAGGGGTTCGGGCCCCGGGCTATCCTGTAGGCGGTCTCGTAGTCTCCCTGAGCCACCGCCTGGACATAGCCACGGGCGTCGGTGTTCACGGGACAGCCTTCGCGGCAGCAGATGAGCTTCTCGAAGTACCGGCGGTCCGGGATGACCACCTTGCGCAGTGGCAGATGGTGGTTGTCTGTGGCGTGCTTCGGCATGGGGGGGGCAGCTAGCAAGAGCAGTGCCATGTTAGAACCTACCGGAATAGTGGATCATTGTCGCCAGGCCTCCTGACAGCAGCCTGGGATGTGGGGCGAAACGCCTCGGTCTGGTTGGGATCGTTTTGTACATCTGGCCCTGGAGAGATCCTGCCTCCCACCGGGGAGAGAGCCTGCTGACCGAGAAAGGGGTCTGGTCGGGCTCGAGTCGTCCTGGATGAGCAGCGCCGGGGAGAGGCTCAGGAGCCTCGGATGGGTCTCGGGGTGACCAGGCCGTACTTGCGGATCTTCGAGTAGAGGGTTCGGCGGTCGATGCCCAGGATCTTGGCGGCTGCGCTGCGGTTCCAGCGACAGTGCTCCAGGACCCGCTCGATGTGAACGCGCTACACCTCGGCCAGGGTCTGGTTCAGGTTGGCAGGCAGGGGCGCCACCTCCTGTTTGCCCATGCCGGAGTGGGCAGGCTCGGCGGTGGAGAGAGGGGGAGGGAGGTCGCCCAGATCGATGAGCAGACCCCCGGAGCGCACCAGGGCCTGCTCGAGCACGTTGCGAAGCTCCCGGACATTGCCGGGCCAGCGATGGGCGAGCAGGGCGCCCTGGGCGCCCTCGGTCAAACCGGGGCAGTTGAGCCCGTGCTCGGTGCTCAGCTCCACCAGGAGATGGTCCGCCAGCGAGGGGATGTCCGAGGGGCGGGCAGAGAGCTCCGGCATGGCTATCTTGAAAACGCTCAGGCGGTAGTAGAGATCCTCCCGGAACTGCCCCTGGCGCACCATGGCCTCCAGGCTGCGGTTGGTGGCGCAGACCACCCGGAGGTCCACCCGGATGTCCCGGGGGCTCCCCAGCGGGCGAAGCTCGCGCTGGTCCAGCACCCTCAGCAGCTTTGCCTGCTGGCCCAGAGGTATCTCCCCCACCTCATCCAGAAAGAGGGTCCCCCCGTCGGAGAGCTCGATGAGGCCTTTTTGGGCGTGATCTGCGCCGGTGAAGGCCCCCCTTGCGTGTCCGAACATCTCGCTCTCGAAAAGGGGGGCCGGGATGGCCGCGCAGTTGACGGGCACGAAGGGGTTGGCCGACCGGGAGGACTCGAAGTGGATCGCTCTGGCCGCCAGCTCCTTGCCTGTTCCGCTGCGCCCGCTGATGCACACCGGTGTCGCGTGGGCGGCGGCCTCGCGGATCTGGCTACGGACGCGACGCATTGGCGCGGACTGGCCGATGAGACGGTCGGCAGTGTAGCGGCCCCGAGCCGCCTCCCGCAGGGTGGATACCTGCTGCTCGAGGGCGAGCTCGCGGCTGATGTTGCGCAGCACCGCTGCTATCTCGTCCATCTTGAAGGGCTTGCACAGGTACGAGTAGGCGCCGGCCTTCATGGCCTCCACCGCGTCGTCCACACTGCCGAAGGCGGTCATGAGCACCACCCGCACCTCCGGGTGGCGCTCGTGGAGCACCTGGAGGAGCGTGCGGCCGTCCATGCCGGGCATGCGTATGTCGCTCACCACGACCTGCGGCGGCTGCTCCTCCACCGCCTTGAGGGCCTGGGCCCCGGAGGAGAAGGCGCGAATGGAGTAGCCCATGCGGTCCAGGTGGCGGGCGACGATCTTGAGCATCCCGGGGTCGTCCTCCACGATGATGAGGTCGACTCGGTCTCGGGGGCGCCTTTCGTAGCCTTCAGTCATCTGCCTGGCTCGGACTGAGCTGCCGCTGGGGGCGCGGCGCTCTCCTCCACGGCGGGGAGCTGAAGGATGAAGCTGGCTCCTCCCATCTCCGAGCGGGAGACTCGCAGATCCCCGTGGTGGACGGTGATAATCCGAGCACAGACAGCCAGGCCCAGGCCAGTGCCGTCCGGACGCGTGGTGAAGAAGGGGTCGAAGATGCGCTCCCTGTGGGCTGGCGGGACGCCGGGGCCGTTGTCCTCCACCTGGATGGTCACCGAGCTGCACGCTCCGTCCGGGGGGGCGCCGCGCTGCCAGGCCCGGATTCGAATCCGTCCCCCGGTGTCCGGCACCGCGTAAGCCGCGTTGAGCAGGAGGTTCAGCAGGACCTGGTGCAGGCCATCGGGCTCCATGCGGATGGGGCCCAGGGATGCGGGGACGGCCACTTCCACGGCGATTGCCTTCTTCTCCAGGGGGATCCTCACGAGGCGCAGCACCCGCTCCGTGGCCTCCCTCGGGTCCACCCGCACCCAGTCCCCTGGAGAGTATCTCGCGAAGGTGAGGAGATCCTTGACGAGCTTGCTGATTCGATCTGTCTCGGCGAGGATTCCTTCCAGCTCCTCGGTGACGGTGGCGGTGTCGTTTTCAGCGGCCAGGAGGTACTCGGCGGTGGCGCTGATGATGTTCAGGGGAGTTCCGATCTCATGGGCGAGACCAGCGGCGAGGCTGCCCACTGCCGCCAGCTTCTCGGAGCGGGTCATCTGGCGCTCTTGCCGGGTCTGCTCGCTGATGTCCCGCAGGATTATTGTGGCCCCCATGCCCTTGTCTCCGGCGGCGGAGGTGGGGGTCGCGAATGCCTCCAGGGTGAGGTCATCACGCCAGCTCAGTCGAGCGCTCTGGATGTCCGTGGGCCCGCGGAGGCTGTTGCACAGCGCTCCGAGCTGGGGCACATGGAGGCTGTCCAGGGTGTGGCCAAGGACAGCCTCTGCCTCCATGGATAGGAGCCTGGCCGCCCCCTGGCTCCAGCGTGTGATGGCTCCCTCCGGGTCCACCTCCAGCAGCGCCTGGCCCGCCTCCCTGGTGACGTGGGCCACGAGCCGCTCCTGCGCCTCAATCTGCGAGCGCAGGCGATGGGTCTGCGTCAGGTCCTCGTAAAGCAGGGACTTGCCTGCCGGGCGGCCCTCGTCGTCCAGCAGGCGGCGCCCGCTGATGCGCATGGGGACCACGCGGCCGTCCTTGACCTTGCGGAGCAGCTCTTGGCCGATGACCTGGGCCGTGCTCTCGAGGGGAGCGGCGACCTCGGCGGCGGTGACGCGCTGCTCCTTTGGGATGAGCAGCGAGACGTGCCGGCCCAGGATCTCTTTCGTGGTGTAGCCGAAGAGGCTCCCAGCCATGGGGCTCCAGCTCACGATGCGGTGCTCTGAGTCGAGCACCACCGGGGCACCACCGGTGGCCTCTGTGAGCTGCAGGAGCTGAGCGTCGTGCCAGCCCCTGTCCGCCTCGGGAGCGAGCACATCTATCCGCACCAGGCTTTCGAGCACCCAGGCGACCTTGCCGGAGGGGCTCAGCACGGGCACGGCGCGAGCCCTGAATGCCTCCATTGGCTCTCCGGGGAGGCTCCTCTGGCGGATCCCCTCTGCCGGGTGCCCGGTTCGCAGGGCCACCAGGGGCAGGCAGTCCGGGCAGATGCTCGCGCGTCCCCAGCGCTCGAAGCAGTGCCTGTTGCCCACCCTCAGGTCCTCGGGAAAGCGCTCTCGGGCGTAGCGGTTGTTCCAGAGCACCCGCATGTCGGGGGCCACGAGCTGCAGGCAGATGCCCAGCACCGACGTGATCTCGTCCACGCGGTCGAGATCCTGCGGGCCCTCGATGCAGAGGCCTTCAGATGACACGGCGTCCTGCATCTGGTGGTTGGCCCACGAGGATCGCAGCGGGGAGGGTCACAGGTGATGTGCCGACTGCTTGCGAAGGTGGTCGAGTCGTGCTGGGTGGCGTGAGCATGAGCATCATTGCTCCTTGCAAAGGTT
>JAJRWW010000653.1 GCA_024276595.1 Myxococcota bacterium | reverse complement strand
GGCTGCGGATGGCCGGCTCGATGAGGCGGTGGTCTCGCCAGTCCTCGTCGAAGCCACGCCGGAGGGGGATCACCTCCTCCTCGGCCCAGCTCCGGATGATCTCCCCCAGGTGCCGATCCATGGGCGACAGGTACTCCAGGGCCTGACCACCGCCGGGTCAGCCCCGGCAGGTTCTGGAAGCCTTGGTAGAGCACCCAGACAGCTCGCCGGATTATCTCCGGCCGGTTGTCGGGGATGATCGTCTGGCTCCCACCCATGGTGTGCTTGCTGTACGAGTCAGGAGGGGACGGGCGAAGGGGGGCGAAGGGGGGGCGAAGGGGAGGCGAAGGGGGGGCGAAGGGAGCTGGCCGAGGACCGCCTACTCCTCCCAGATGACCGGCTCCTTGGCGGCGTACCAGGTGTCCAGCATCGGGCCGTAGGCCTCCTCCAGCACCGAGCGCTTGATCTTCATGGTCGGCGTGAGGTAGCCGTTCTCTATGAGCCACTCGTCCTTGGTGGCCACCGCGATGAACTGGAGGCGCTCGTACACCGGGACCTCGGCGTTGATCTTCTCCCTGAGCTCGGTCAGCGCGGCGGTCACCTCGGCGCGGACCGAGGGATCGCTGACCTTGGGGCGGAGATCCTCGCCGAGCTGCACCACAGCGCATGGCTGCGGGTAGCCAGAGCCAAACACGCAGGAGAGCTCGATGTGCGGGTCGGCGTTGATGTCGTTCTCCAGGGGCACCGGAGCCACGTACTTGCCCTTGGAGGTCTTGAAGAGCTCCTTGACCCGGCCGGTGATGCGCAACCGCCCCTGCTCGTCGATCTCTCCCCGGTCGCCGGTGCGCAACCAGCCATCCTCGGTGATGGCCTCCTTGGTGGCCTCGGGGTTTTTGTAGTAGCCCTTCATGGTGGCAGGGCTGCGCACGAGGATCTCTCCGTTGTCGTCGATCTTGTGCTCCACCCCGGGGAAGGGATGGCCCACGTAGCCCACCCGCGTCCTGCCGGGCTGGTTGCAGTGGGAGAAGGCGATGTTCTCGGTCATGCCGTAGCCCTCCAGCAGCTCCAACCCGATGTCCCGGTACCACTGGACCAGGTCCGGCGGGATGGGGGCAGATCCGCTGATGGCGTAGCGCGTGGCGTCCAGCCCAAGGCCCTTGCGGATCTTCTTCTTCACGATGGAGCTCAGAATGGGGATCTTGAGGAAGGTCTTGAGCTTCTTGGGCGGCATCTTCTTGAAGACGCCGAGCTGGAACTTGAGCCACAGCCGCGGCACGGAGATGAACATGGTGGGACGAGCCCGCTGAAGATCCTGCACGAAGGTGTTCAGCGACTCCGCGAAGAAGAGCTGGCAGGCGGAGTAGATGGAGACGTTCTCCACGGCCATGCGCTCGAAGGAGTGCGCGAGGGGCAGGTACGACAGCAGCCTGTCTCCGGTGCCGATGTTGAACACCTTGGCAATGCCTTGGTTCGTGAAGCCGAGGTTGTTGAAGGTGATCTCCACCCCCTTGGGCTGTCCCGTGGAGCCAGATGTGTAGATGATCATCGCGGTGTCGTCGCCGTCCCGAAGGGGCTCGCCAACAACGGGCTCGCTCTCGGCAAGGCAGTCGGCCCACTTCTTGTAGTCGTTGGGCGGGGCCAGGGTGTAGGCCACTCGGGGCAGATCCTCCGGCACCCCGGGCTTCATGTCGTCCCACACATCCAGCTTGCCTACGAAGATCATGGACGCGCCGGAGTGGTCCAGGATGTAGCTGACGGTCTTTGCGTCCAGGGTGGGAAAGAGCGCCACGGTGACATGTCCAGCCATCCAGATGGCCAGCTCGGTGATGACGAACTCCGCGCAGTTCTTCGACAGGATGGCGATGCGGCTCCCGGGCTCAAAGCCCTGGGCCTTGAAGTAGGCGGCCATCCGGCGCGCCTCATCCATGGCCTGCCTCCAGGTGTACGTGCGGACCCTGCCGCCGCCCATCGGCTGAGTCATGTACAGCGCGTCGGGCATCTCCTTCTCGTGGCGAAATGCGCTCTGAAGCGGAAGCAAGCGTTCCTCGATGGTCATGACCTCTCCTCCTCGTATTCTTTGGGTACGCCCAGCACCAACCCTGTGACCTGGGCCAACACCATCCATTGGGGACAGTGGGCGGAAGTATTGCCTTTCATGGCTCGCGACGTCAAGGAGCCCAAACAGGGGACAGCGGCAACCATGTACCGGTTGCGTCTCGAAGCCCCAGGCGCTACCGTATTGCTTCCTTTCCTCGCATGGGAGAAGCCATCATGCTGACTCGTACCGAGCGGGCGTGGCCCACTTTGACGGCGCTCTTTTTGCTTTCGACATCTTGTGCTCCCCAGCCAGAGCCGTCGGCGCCCAGGCATCCCGTTGTCCGCGGCTCTACCGGGACGACATCGGCCAGCCCCAGGCCGAATGCTCGCGCGGGCGGTGGCCGCCTTGTGGGTGCTGTCAGGGAGCAGGGGCGGTTTCTGCTCTACGTGAAGGGCACGCTCCTGGCGACAGTGCACCACCAGGGGATGAAGAGCGGCCTCTACCAGAGCAGGCGGGTGGTCAAGATCGCCGGGCAGACCCTGGTGACAAGGCTGACCGTCACTCCGGATGAGCGGGGTCACTGGAAGCGGATCGAGCTGCACAAGCCCGGCGGTCCGCTCCTGGCCACGCGCAAGGGGGGTCAGGTCGTCTACACCCATCGCGGCAAGAAGACCGCCCTCAAGCTGCCCCGAGAGGCTGTGCTCTACGAGTCCCAGGCCCCTGCGCTGATGTCCTCGTTGATCGAGGCTTACGACAGGGCCAGGGGTGGCGAGCAGACCGTCAAGATGTTCCCGCTCGGAGGGCGGGTCGCCAGCGTACGGCTCAGACTGGACTGGACCCGCACTCTCACCGTGGGCAAGCAACGCCACCAGGTCTCGCGGTTCACCGTGGCCATGCAGTCCGGCTCGGTGGATGTGTACGTGGACGCCAGGGGGCGGGTGCTCCTGGTGGACATCCCCATCCGTTACGCCTACTGGGTGCGGAGCGGCTTTGCCTCCATTCGACCCAGGCCCGTGGTGGATCCGAAGCTCTCCAAGCCGGTCTTCAAGGTCCGAGTCGAGAGGAACGTCAAGATCCCCATGCGCGACGGGCTCCGCCTCGCCACGACCATCTTCCGCCCGGCGCGAGCCGGCAAGTACCCGGTCATCCTGGTGCGCACCCCGTACAAGAAGGAGATGAACGAGCTGGACGCCAGG
Source organism: Myxococcota bacterium (assembly GCA_024276595.1). Classification (GTDB taxonomy): domain Bacteria; phylum Myxococcota_A; class Polyangia; order HGW-17; family JAJRWW01; genus JAJRWW01. The sequence continues at coordinate 1,951 of JAJRWW010000653.1, read as the reverse complement.
TTCTACGCCACCAGGGGCTACGCGGTGGCGCTGCAGGACGTGCGAGGGCGCTTCGCCTCCCCGGGAAAGTGGGAGCCCTTTGTGAACGAGGGCAAGGACGGCCACGACACCATCGAGTGGCTGGCACGACAGCCCTGGTCCACCGGCAAGGTCGGCATGATCGGTGCGTCGTACGTGGGCTGGGTGCAGTGGTGGGCCGCCGCCGAGCGCCCCAAGCACCTGGTGACGATCATCCCGAACGTCTCGCCGCCGGATCCGTTTTTCAACATCCCCTACGAGTACGGAGTCTTCTTCCTCCTTGGGGCCATCTGGTGGGCCGAGATCCTGGAGACCGGGGCAACGGGCTCACTGGACGGTGTGGCCATGCAGAAGATCGGTGATCGTCGCTACGGGGACCTGCTCAAGCACCTGCCGGTCATCGACCTGGACAAGCGGATCCTGGGCAAGAAGAACGCTTACTGGCGCAAGTGGATCTCCCATCCCACGAACGACGCTTACTGGAGGCGAGCGAGCTTCATGCACAAGCTCAAGGGGGTCTCCATCCCGGTCTTTCACCAGTCTGGCTGGTTCGACGGGGATGGCATTGGATCCAAGCTCAACTTTGCCGCCATGAAGAAGCACCACCACCGATACCAAAAGCTCGTCCTCGGCCCGTGGGGCCACACGGCCCGCGCCACCAGGCGACACGCGGGTAGAGACTTTGGCCCCAGAGCGCTGGTGGACCTGCAGAGGATGTACCTGCGCTGGTTCGATCGCTGGCTCAAGGGCGTCCAGAACTCCATCGAGCGAGAGCCCCTCGTACAGATCTTCGTGATGGGCACCAACACCTGGCTCAAGGGCGACACCTATCCGCTGAAGGGCACCAGGATGGAGCGCTGGTACCTGAGCTCCGGGGGCCACGCAAACACCAGCGCCGGAGATGGGATCTTGACCAAGGTGCGCCCGGTTCGCCGGGCCCGCTCCGACCGGTACATCTACGACCCGGGGGATCCCACGCCAGACCCACGGTTCTGGCAGCCCCCGCGGCGCAAGAAGGGGCAAGTCATCTCAGGAGACAGGCTCAAGGCTCAGGCACAGGCGCACCACGCCAAGGTCACCCGCAGCAGGTCGGACATCCTGGTCTACACCAGCGCCCCCATGGCCCACCGCTACACCTTCGCCGGCCCCATGTCCGCTGTCATCCACGCATCCACCACAGCGAGGGACACTGACTGGTTCGTGCGGCTGTGCGAGGTGGACGCCAAGGGCAAGATCTTCGTGCTGGCCCAGGGGAAGATCCGCGCCCGGTTCCGAGCCTCCATGAGCCGTCCCAGGCTGCTGGTGAAGGGCAGGGTCTACCGGTACGAGATCGACCTGTGGCAGACGGGCATAACCATCCCCAAGGGCGCGCGTCTCAGGGTGGAGATCGCCTCAGCCGCCTTCCCCTTTTTCTCGCGCAACCTCAACACCGGCGGCCACAACGAGACCGAGACGCGCCACGTGAAGGCCACGCAGACCATCCTCCATGACCGCCGACACCCTTCCTATGTCCTGCTCCCTCGAATCCCCACCAGGCTGGTCAACCGGGCGGCAGCCAGAGCAGCGACTCCTCCGAGGCCAACCAGAGGGCGCCCTTGACGGGGAGAGGAGAGAGCCCATGTCACCTGTGAAGACGCAGCTTGCAGCCCTCTTCTCCACGTTGATCCTTGGAGCTGCCGCCGTCGCTGCCACTGCCGGCTGTGGCGCGAAAAAGGCCGACAAGGAGAGAACGGGGCGCGCCCCTGCCGCCAGACCGGCCAGCCCTTCCCACCCAGCAAGGCAGGCCCGGGGTCTCGTCCGGCTCTGGTCCGTGAGCGGGCTGGATGTGCCGGAGTCGGTGCTCTACGACGCGAAGCGCAGCATCCTCTACGTCTCCTGCATCAACGGCAAGCCAGCAAAAAGGGATGGCAACGGCTACATCGTCCGCCTCGGC
>JAJRWW010000652.1 GCA_024276595.1 Myxococcota bacterium | reverse complement strand
GCTCACCGCGGAGGGAACGGCGGATGTCTTGATGGGGCGATAGAACACCTGCTTTTGGGCCGGATCGTAGATCCAGAGGGTCTTGCCGTCACAGACGAGCTGCTTTTTCCGAGGGCTGATGTAGTTCCAGCGCATGAGCCCGGGCTTTTTCACCCACAGGTAGCCCCAGCGCGGCTTCTGCTTGCCGTGGTAGGCCTTCTGGTAGACCTGCTTGAACTTGGCCTTGAAGTCCCTGGTCTTGTTGTAGTAGGCCTGCACCCTGGCGGCCAGCCAGATGGCGTCGGCGCGGTTGTAGCCCTTTGGCGCCGTCTGTCCGGCAAACCCGGCAAAGAGGGCAACGGCTAGAAGTGCTCCTGTCATGGCGAGTCTCCTTGTGCACAAGTAATATCAGCGGCGCGGCTCACTCGCTACAGGTATTAGACGCTCCTGCCCCCGGGAAGATTTCAGTGGAAGGCATCTTGGGCGCAAGCTTTTTCACGCTGGTGCCAGGCCCTCGGCACCGGCGCTGGCTCGGAGTGGGGCCGCTCAGCCTTCGGGAGGCGGAGGGACGAGCACCTCGCGGTTTCTGGCGCCGCGCTCCTGCGCGCCCACGACGCCGTCGCGCTCCATGAGCTCCAGGATGCGGGCGGCGCGATTGTAGCCTATCCTGAGCTGGCGCTGGATCCATGAGGTGGACGCCCTGCGGGAGGAGGTCACCAGGAAGACGGCCTTGTCGTACAGCTCGTCGTACTCCTCCTCGTCCGACTCCTCCTGGCTCTCATCGGGCTTGAGGATCTCCATGTTGTACACGGGGCGGGCCTGCTCCTTGAGGAATTCCACCACCCGCTGAACCTCCTTGGTGGAGACAAAGGCGCCGTGCATTCGCAGGGGCGTGGTCCCCGCGCCCATGAAGAGCATGTCGCCCATGCCCAGAAGCGACTCTGCGCCATTTCTGTCCAGGATCACCCTGGAGTCGATCTTGGAGCTGACCTGGAAGGCGGCCCTGGTGGGGAAGTTGGCCTTGATCAGCCCGGTGATCACGTCCTTGGAGGGGCGCTGGGTAGCCACGATCAGGTGAATACCAGCGGCTCGAGCCTTCTGGGCGATGCGCGCCACCGAGTGCTCCACGTCCTTTGGCGCAACCATCATCAGGTCTGCGAACTCGTCGATGACGATCACGATGAAGGGCAGCTCCTCAGGAGGAGCACCCCCCGGGCCAGGATCGGCTTCCTGGCTGTGGGGGACCGGGTCGGCGTCCTCGCCAGCGGTCTGGTCGGCGGCCTGTGCGTCGGGATCAGGGGCCTGCGCCGCCACCTCGCTGGCCAGCTCCCTCTTTGCACGGATCTTGCTGTTGTAGCCTTCTATGTTGCGAACCCCTGCCTCGGCCAGGAGCTGGTAGCGGCGCTCCATCTCCACCACCGCCCAGCGCAGGGCCTGGTTGGCCTTCTTCGGGTCCGTGACCACCGGCAAGAGCAAGTGGGGGATGCCCTCGTAGGTGTTGAACTCCAGCATCTTGGGGTCGATGAGGATCAGCCGCACCTGGTCCGGCCTGGCCCTGAACAGCAGGCGCATGAGCATGGTGTTGATCCCCACGCTCTTGCCCGAGCCGGTGGAGCCGGCCACCAGCATGTGCGGCGCCTTGGCCAGGTCGCACACCGTGGGGCGACCAGAGATGTCCTTGCCCAACCCAAGGGTGAGCAGGGACTTGGACTTGGCGAACACCTCGTCCGCCAGGAGCTCCTGCAGGTACACCGTCTCTCGCTGCAGGTTTGGGACCTCTATGCCCACGGTGCCCTTGCCCGGGATGGGGGCCACGATTCGGACGCTGGTGGCCTCCAGGGTCATGGCCAGGTCCCGGTCCAAGGCCGCTATCTTGGAGATCTTGGTGCCCGGGGCCGGCTTGAACTCGTACATGGTGACAACGGGCCCGGGGCGAATCTCCGTAACGGTTCCCTGGATGCCGTAGTTTCTCAGCGCCTTGCCCAGCCGCTCGGCCTTGCGCTGCATGGCATCCAGGTCCAGGGAGCTCTGCGGGAGCTGGGGGGTGTCCAGCAGGGAGAGCTCGGGCAGGCTCACGTCGCCGTCGCCCAGGGGCACGACCGTGCCCAGAGGGGGGCTCCCCTTTCCCTTCTTGCGGAAGGGGGTCTCGACGATCCTGGGGCCAGTGGGCTTTTTTGCCTTGCGCCCGGAGGAGGGGGCAGGGTCACGGGAGCCTGGCGTCGGGGTCGGCTCAGGATCAGGCGCTCGGGGTACGCTTTTTGCGGTCTCTTGATCCTCCACCTCGCGCCCAGCTTCGGTTGGAGGCGGGGCCAGGGCGAGAGATCCATCTGCCTGGGCGGACTGGGCAACCTGCCAGGTGAACGTCCGCCGGAGCTGCGCACCGATCCTGGCCATGGCCCGGAGCAGACCGCGCGCCGCAGAGCCCAGGAGCCGTCCGGCGCCAACTGCCGTGGCCACCAGGGAGGACTCCGTGGCCACAAGGAGCAAAAGCAGCATGCAGACCGTGGTGACCAGGTAGGTTCCGGCGGTGGCCAGCAGCGCCAGGAGGATCTCTCCGAGGATCTCGCCCCCCTTTCCACCCGCGGCGAAGCCGTAGACCGTGTAGCCGGGAAACAGGCAGTGAAACAGCACCGAGCCGCACACGGTGGCGCCCAGGTAGCCGAACCAGGTGGACCAGCGGATGGTGCCATGGCCAGCCAGGGTGCGCAGCCCGATGAAGCCCATGGCCAGCACGACCAGGTAGCTGCCCAGGCCCAGCAGGGCGTAGAGGCTCAGGGCGAGCATTCGGCCGAAGGGGCCCATGAGGTTGCCCTCACCAAACTGCAGGGACACGAGCGCCGCCAGGGCAAGCAAGCTCAGAGCCATGAGGATGATCCCCACGAACTCGCTAGTGCGCCTGGATGTCGCCGTGGGCTCGCTCCGGACAGCTCGATCGGTGTTGGCGCCACCGCGAGGAGGCCTGGCGGCGGCTCTGGCGCTCACCTTCTTGGACCCGGTGGAGGAGGTCGCCGTGGAGGACCTGGCGGGCGACCTGGCCGAGGTCCTGGGAGGGGTCCTGGCAGGGGCAGTGGCCCGCTTGCTGCTGGCGCCTCTGGCCGTGGTTCCGGGCCTGGGCGAGGCTCTGCCTCGCGAGCGGGCTTTGCTGGGAGTGACCGGCTTCTTGGCTCTTGCCATGGAGCCAGGCTTGTTACGAGGAGCGTTTCCGGGCATGGTTGCGATCCTCGCACAGAATGTCCAGCTCGGCAAAAAAGCCCGGAATTTCCCGATATTGCGGCATAATTGGTGAATCAGGTCCTGGGCTCGGTCCAGGATGTGGCCGTGGATCACGCCCAGGAGCATGGCCGGCCATGGCCAGAGCTACCCCCAGGAACGCTCTTGGGCAGTGAGGTCCAGGGCGGTCGCGCGCTGGGATCAGGTCTTCTCTGGAGAGGAGCCGTTGGCGTGCTCTTCGGCGCTGGCTTTCTCGCCGTCGCCAGGCCCGACGGGATCGCCCTCGTCGGAGGCCTCCCCGTGGGGTCTCTGCTGACCCGGTGGCTCCTGGGTCGAAGACATCCTGTCGGGGTTTGCCGCCGAGCCCGGCAGGGTCATGTCCACACAGGTGGAGGGGCCCGAGTCGTTGGCCACGTACACCAGCAGCACGGTGATGTTGTCATCGCCGCCCCGCTGGTTTGCGATCTGCACCAGCAGCTTTGGCACGCGGCCATAGAAGTTGGCGGTCAGGGTCTGGCCCAGCTCCTCGTTCTCCACGTAGTTTGAAAGCCCGTCGGAGCAGAGCAGGAAGCAGTCTCCCATGAGCACAGGGAGGCTCATGACGTCCACGACCACCTCCCGCTCGAACCCCACCGAGCGGGTGATGATGTGCTTGAACTTGGAGTGGCGGGCTTCCTCGTCCGAGATGAGACCAGCCTTGACCTGCTCGTTTATCCAGGAGTGGTCCTCCGTGAGCTGCTCCATGTGCCCGTCTCGAAAGAGATAGGCCCTGCTGTCCCCCACGTGGGCCATGTGCGCGCGTCCTTCTCTAAAGAGCAGCGCGGTCAGGGTGGTGCCCATTCCCGCCAGGTGCGGGTTTTGCTGGGCCATGTCGAAGATCACCTCTCCGGCCCTGCGGGAGGCCTTGCGAAGCACCTGGAGGGCCGCGGGCTCATCTTCCGTGGTGGAGCCCACCTGGGTCGAGCTCAAGCTGTCGACCTCTCGCCGCAAGAGGTTGACGGCGATGGAGCTGGCTCGATCACCTCCTGCGTGGCCTCCCATGCCGTCGGCCACCACGTAAAGCCCCCTCTCGGGATCAGCCAGGTAGCTGTCCTCGTTGTGATCGCGCTTTTGGCCGACGTCCGTTTGCACCCAGGATAGAAGCCGCATTGAGTGGAAAGCGTACGTAAATAAGGCAGCAGCGTCAACCGCGCTGACT
>JAJRWW010000651.1 GCA_024276595.1 Myxococcota bacterium | reverse complement strand
TCGGTCAGGCAGGGCATGAGCTTCGCCATCAAAGTGGGTGAGGCGCCTGCGCTGGCGAGCTGGCCCCCCGCCAGGGAGAAGGCGCGAACCACTGCCCGAAAGTGGTCTCCGGCCAGGTCCAGCTCGCCGTCACCGCAGGCATGGATGAGCCCCTCCACCAGGGATGGCCCGAGGTGGGTCAGGCCCTCCACCGCCTCCGGGGGGCCAGCGGCCGGATCCCGCCGCAGGGCTTCCACCCAGGCGTTGCAAAGGGCCACCGGGTCACGTCCCAGCGCCTGCGCCAGCTCCACGTCGGCCATGAGGAGACAGTATCGCATTTTTGGAGGCGCCATTGCCAAAAAGCACCTTGGGGAGATTCAAGGGGTATAATGGGGCCGAAGGACCAGCCGAAGGGGCATTTGGAGGCCAGAAAGGAGCGGATCTTGTTCAGCTACATCTTCATGAAGCTTCTGGAGGGGCGGCCCAGGTCGTATGATCGGACAATGGACAAGGTCTCCCGGGGCCGCGTGCTGGAGATAAAGCGCAGCGTGGCCGGCAAGATCCCGGAGGGCGCCCGGGTGCTGGAGATCGGGTGCGGCACGGGTGAGCTGGCTTCGATGGTGCTCACCAGGGCCAGCCAGGTGGAGGGGTTCGACGTGAGCCCCAAGATGGTGGAGGCGGCCAGGAGGAGGATCCAGGAGGAGAGCCTGTCCGGGCGCTTTCGGGTCTCGCTCATGGGCGTGGACGGGATGGATGGGCTGGCCGAGGCCAGCTTCGACGCGGTGGTCTCCACGCTTGTGCTCTCCGAGCTCTCCCCGGATGAGAGGCGCTTCGCCCTTGGGGAGGCCCACAGGGTCCTCGAGCCTGGGGGCCTGGTGGTGATCGCCGACGAGGTGCGGCCCAGGACCGCGGGGCGCAGGGCCCTGCATGCCGTGACCAGGGCGCCCATGCTGGCGCTCACCTACCTGGTCTCCAGCGGACAGACGCACCCCATCCCGGACCTCGCCGGGGAGGTCCGGGATGCGGGGTTTTCCGTGACGGGCGAGGAGAGGAGCCACGGTGACGCCTTCGCGCTGGTGACGGGCCAAAAGAGGGCGGAGGTCGGCTAGATGCGTGTGTTCAAGGCCATCTGGGGGCTGCTCTTTCGCCTGTTTCCATGCCCGACCCCGGTGGGGCTCCGGCGGCTGGGGTCGCCGGGACCGACCAGCCCGGTGCTGGTGACGTGCAACTTCTACACCACCGTGAGGCGTCTTGTCAGGAGCCTCCGCGGGGTGGACGCGTGGCTCCTGGTGGCAGACAGCAAGGGGGTCAACGTCTGGTGCGCCGCGGGCGGAGAGGAGCTGAGCACCCACTCGGTGGTCTCCGCCGTCAAGACCAGCGGTGTGGCTGAAATGGTTGAGCACCGCACCATGATCTTGCCCCCCCTCTCGGCGCCGGGGGTGAGCGCGCGCAATGTTCGCAAAGAGACCGGCTGGAAGGTGCGCTGGGGCCCGGTGCGCATGGACGACATTCCGCGCTACCTGGCCGAGGGCTTCGAGCGCCGTGAGCCAGAAAAGAGGGCCACCTACGACTGGAGGGAGCGACTGGACACGGCCCTGGGCAGCCTCTTCCCCTTCTACCTCCTGGGCGCGGTGGGGTTTTGGATCCTTGGCGCTCACCTGCTCCTGAGCTACCTGGCCATGGGCGCTTTGTGTTTTCTGCTCTTTTTCTTGCTGTGCCCCTGGCTCCCGGGAAGCCGTGGGCTCACCAAGGTGATGTGGCTGGACGGGGCGCTGGGGCTGGCGCTGGCCGCCACGTGGGTGTTCCCTGCCCCCTGGGCGGAGTCCATCAGGGCGGAGCTGGTGATCGCCATGGTGGTGCTGCTCATCTATGGGGGGGAGCTGGGTGGGCTGGCCTCCACCATGCCCAGCGACCTGGACCCGCTGATGGCTCGTCTCGGCGTGGGTGCGGTGGGGAACGTGGCCTGGGCTGGCACTGTGCGGACGGAGCTGCTCAACGGCCTTCGCACCCTCTCCATCGACCGAGACCAGTGCGTGGGCTGTCGCTGCTGTGCGGAGGTGTGTCCCCGCGGCGTCTGGGAGATGGGCGAGGATCGAAGGGCCGTCATGGCGCGCCGCGAGGACTGCACCGCCTGCCGCGCCTGCCTGGTGCAGTGCGGCAGCGGCGCCATCACGGCCGAGCCCAGCGCTCCAGAGTGAGCTGGAGGGATCAGAGCTCGCAGTGACCCTCGCCGTCGATGTGGCCGATGGTCCTGGCCTGGGCGGAGAGGTAGTCCCAGAGGTTGTCGATCCCGGACCCGCCGGGGACGTCGTAGTTGTCCATCGCCCCGAAGGTGACCCCGGACACCGCGGCCAGCTCGGCAGGGGTGACCTCGCCGTCGTGGTCAGCGTCCGCGTCCGCCAGGGGGCCGAAGCGGAGCACCGCCTCGGGGTTGACCAGCGAGTCGTAGAGCAGGTGGTCACCGTGGATGGTTATCTGGGTGGTCCCGGTTGCGCCGTCGGGGACCCGCGCCGTGGCGTGGCAGTCGGTTAAGGCCTGGGTGACATCGAAGCCCCAGGAGAACAGGACGGTGGATGCGTCCTTGGTGGCCGTCCCCTGCACGAAGACGGACCAGCCCTCGGCGATCATGGTCTGGAAGGTGTCGGGCTCCACGTTCACGTTTCTGGTGTCTGAGTTGGGGATCACCAGCGAGTACGCCACCGGCTCGATGGGTCCTGCGGTGGCCGGCCCCGAGGTCACGGCCACGGGACCTGGCACGGTCAGGTCGAATGCGGCCGCGTCGGGGAAGGAGGCCCCTGCGGCGGTGATGTCTCCCAATGTCACCACGAAGTGATCGTACTTCACCCTCCATCCGTCGGCCACCTCAGAGGCGGGGATGGCCTGCTCGATGAAGTCTTCGCCCCAGATCTCCACGGCAACTGTTCCCGCGCCGTCGGAGTCGCAGGCCAGCGTTGCGGTGGAGATGAGGGGCACCAGGAAGATGAGGAGAGCCGTGTTCCTTCTCATAATTAGCGTCCTTTCTGCTTGGATCTGACTGCTGGTCAGGGGGTTACTGGGGGAGCGCCTCGGCCTCCAGGTGGGGGTACTGCACTGGGTCTTGCAGCCGCGCCTTGATGAGGTCGTGGGTGTCTGTGTTGGTGCTCGCGTCGATGAGCACGTGGCCATCGGCGTCGGCCAGGGCGGCGAAGTCAACGTCCTCGAGCAAGGCGCCCAGGTCGAGCAGGGTCGTGATGGCGGTGGCCCCTTGCTCCCAGACGGTGCCTCCGTAGACCAGGCCGGTCACCATCGCCTCGGCGTCCACCACTATCTCGAAGTCGTAGGTGGACGATGCGTCTGCGGTGGCGCTGCCCGAGAGCAGCAGGGTGTGGCCCCAGATGTCCTCGGTGGAGGCGACGGGGCTCATGTCTACTGCGTGGACCGGGTCGTAGATGTCGGCGCAGGGTCGCAGCCGGATGGAGCCGTCGAAGTAGTGGGCCTCGGTGAGGTCGTTTGTGGCCAGCACCTGCGGCTCTGCGAGCAGGTCCACCACGAAGGTCCCCTCCACGTTGGTGTCGAACTCGGCGTCCCCGTGGGCGTGACCCGCGTGCTTGAGCAGGGCAGCGTAGCCGGCGGCCTCACGGTTCATTCCGTAGATCCACCAGTCCCCGATGACCAGCAGGCCCTCGGTGAAGGTCACCTGGTAGGTGCCCACCTGGTCGCTTGCGGGCAGGGCCCCCCCAAACCGGAGCTGCACCGGGTAGGTGGGCAGCTCCACGTCCTTTTGGGTGCAGCCGCTGTGCAAGGCCACGAGGGTGAGGGCCACGAGCGGCATGGCCAGCTTCGTTGTGCGGACTGTTGATCTGGTGCTCATGATGAATCTCCTGGGCGGGCGCTCACGGGAAGAAGGCCCGCAGGGTGGCGCGCACCGCAAGGGGAGTGCCCGCCGTGAAGTGGAAGCCAGCAACGCCCGTGTCAGGCTCTGCGAGGCTCGCGCGTGACACGTAGAAGTACTGGGCGTCTCGCCAGCGTTGATCCAGCAGGTTGTCCACCGACAGCTCCAGGGCGAACCAGCGCACCCGGTAGCCCAGCAGCACGTCCACCAGGGTGGCGACCTTGGAGCGGTGGCCCTCGGCCAGGTCCCTCGCGCCGATGTAGCGCACCCTCACGCCGGCCCTCAGCAGCGAGCCGTTGAAGAAGCGGATCTTGGTGTGAAAGCGCTTGTAGACGGTGACGCCAGCGCGGAGGAGCAGGTTGGGGGAGTTGGGTACCGGGTCGCCAGAGTCCACCAGGCGGGCGTCCGTGTAGGAGCCGTCCAGGTGGAGGTGCAGCCAGGAGAGGACACGAAGGCGCGCCTCGAGCTCTCCGCCCAGCCGCCGGCTGCGCCCAGTGTCTATGGATCTCCCCAGGGTGGGGTCGAAGAAGATCTCCTGCTCCAGGTAGGTGCCCCAGATGGAGCCGGCCAGGTCCAGGCGCCCCCAGAGGCGCATCCTGAAGCCCAGCTCTCCCGCGTAGGCGAGGGGGATGCGCTGGTCCTGGTTGGCCACCGCGTCCCTGGAGTCCAGGGGGTGAAACCCTGTGCCGAAGTTCACGAAGAGGTCCAGCACCTTCGCCGGTGAGAAGACCAGGGTGGCCTTGGGCACGAACACGTTCTTTCCGGCGGTGCCGTTGATCGGCTGCTCGTGGTCGATGGCCCCCGACGGGCGCACCAGGTCCTGTACGCCTCCGATCTCGTACGCCAGGTGATCGTAGCGCAGGCCCACGAGGGCACGGAACCAGCGCACCGGGGAGATCTCCACCCGGGCGTAGGCGCCCACGTCCAGCAGGGTGGAGCTGACCTTGGCCACGAGATCCCAGCGCTCTCTGGCCTCGGTACGGTACATGTCCAGATCGACCCAGTCGGCGCGGAACACCGCCCCCGTGAGAGTGCTGATCCGGAGCCCGCGCCAGCGGTGCTCCCGCTCCCACTCCAGTCGCCCTCCCAGGATCCAGCGGCTGTCCCCCTGCTCGGTCTGGTCGCCAAGATCTGGGTTCTCGAGCATGTAGGTGTAGTTGGTAAAGATGCGGCTCCTGCGCTTGGCCACGAACAGCACGGCGCTCAGGGTGTTTGCGCCCCACTGCTTCTTGTAGTCGAGGGCCAGGTGCTCGCGCCCGCTGGAGCCCCCGTCGGTGGAGTCCAGCCCCCCGTAAAAGTCGAGGGCCCCGCTCCTGACGAGGCGCAGGGGGATGGCGTCGGCGGCGTTCCATCGGCTGGCGTAGGCCACCAGGGTCATGGCCAGGCGTCCCCCGGCCAGGGGGCGGGAGATACGCGCCAGGGAGCGCACCCCCTTCCAGCTCCCAAAAGCGGTGTAGCCGCCGGTGGTAAAGCCCTGCACTGCAACGAGCATGTCCAGGGATTTCATCTGGGGGGAGAAGGCCAGGGTCCCCTGGAGGGTTGAGAAGGAGCCGCCGCTCACCTCCAGGTAGGAGCGGTCCAGGGTGTCTTTGAGCTCGAAGTCAATGGCTCCGGCCGTGGCAAAGGGGCCGTAGCGCACGTCGTATGGCCCCTTGAGGATACGGATGCGCTTCACCAGCTCAGGGATGATGAAGTGCAGGTCCGTGTAGCCGATGCCGTGCACGTGGCTGGGCTCGTTCAGGGGGACTCCGCCGAAGGCGATGTAGAGGTCTTGCCCGTGCTCCGCGTCGAAGCCCCTCAGGAAGATCTGGTGGCCCTTTCCAGAGCCCGAGTGCTGGGAGATGTGGAGCTGGGGCACCATGAGGAGGAGGTCCGAGGAGGTCTGCCTGGGGAAGAGCAGAAAGTCCCGGTCACGCACCACCTGGTCCGATGCCGCGGTCAGGGGGCGGTGTCCGATTACAGTAGTGCTGTAGGTGGGGGAGAAGGTAGATGTGGCCGCCGCCGCTCCGGGTCGCGAGGGTCGGCCGGGGCGGGCCCTGG
>JAJRWW010000650.1 GCA_024276595.1 Myxococcota bacterium | reverse complement strand
CGAGCACCAGCTCCCACAGCAAGGTCAGCTTCAGGATCGGCGGCCTCACGGCGGACATGGATCTCTTCGCGGTGACGGGAACATCTGATGGCTGCACGGTGACCGGCTGCCAGTCCACACCCTCCTCCAAGCCCGTGAGCGAGACTCCTGGGCTGGCGGATGAGCTGGTAACGGTGGCGCCGTACACGGGCGGTGAGACCTTCTACTTCATCGTGGATGGGTGGTCCTACGCCAAGGGCGAGTTCGACGTGCAGGTAACCTGCGACTGATCCCCGGTTGCGAGGGCTTCTTGGAGCGCTGAGCCTCGAATGAGCATCATCGTCCAGAAGTTCGGCGGCAGCTCGGTCGCCGATGTCTCCCGCCTGGGGGTGGTGGCGCGGCTAGTGGCCGCCACCCGGGAGGCGGGGCACAGGGTTGTGGTGGTGGTCTCTGCCATGGGAGACACCACCGATGAGCTGATCAGGCTGGCCGCGCAGGTCACCGACGACCCGCCGCGCCGGGAGCTGGACATGCTCCTGTCTGCGGGGGAGCGCATCTCCATGGCGCTGCTCTCCATGGCGATTGGGCGGCTGGGCCACGAGGCCATCTCCTTCACCGGCTCCCAGAGCGGCATTCTCACGAACGATCGCCACACCAACGCGCGGATCCTGGATGTCCGCCCCTACCGGGTGCAGGACGAGCTGGAGCGGGGCCGGGTGGTCATCATCGCCGGCTACCAGGGGGTGAGCTATCGCCGGGAGATCACCACCCTGGGTCGCGGAGGGACGGACACCACCGCCGTGGCCATGGCAGCGGCCCTGGGCGCCGAGCGCTGCGAGATCTACTCGGACGTGGACGGGGTCTACTCGGCGGACCCGCGGGTGGTGGGGGATGCCCGCCACCTGCCCGAGGTCTCCTACGAGGAGATGCAGGAGCTCTCCCTGGCCGGGGCGAGGGTGCTGAACGCCCAGGCGGTGGAGTTCGCCCGCAGGGCGGGCATCGTCATCTACGCCCGCGCCACGGTGGACGGGAGGCGGGAGACCCGGGTGGTGGTGGGCGGCCGGCCTCGGCAGGGGGTGGCGGGCGTGACCGGTGTCCGAGAGCTCGTGCGGCTGAGCCTGGCCCGGGAGCCGGGGATCCATGGCGAGCTGGTCGAGGCGTTGACCGAGTGGGACGTCACCCCGACCCGCATCTCCCAGGACGACTGCGCAGTGGTGATGCTCTCCCGGGAGCTCTGCCCGGACCTGGACGGGCTGCTGGTTCGCTTTCAGAGGCGCTTTGGCAGCAGGCTGTCTGTGGACCGGGAGCTGGCCATGGCCTCGGTGGTGGGCTCGGGCATCGGCCGGAACCCGCGCAACTTGACCCGCGCCATGTCTACCCTGGGCACGGCAGAGGTTTCGGTGCTGGGCCTGGACACATCGCAGCTCCGGCTCAGCTTTTTTTGTCGTCCAAGAGAGCTCGATCGAGCCGTGCGTGCTCTGCACCACGAGTTCGTGGAGGTGGCCGCAGACGACGAGTAGGGGCCCCCAGGCCTGGTTGACGACCTGCGGAGGATCCACTAAACACAGGTGGTCAATCACGCCGGGTTGATGCCTGCTGGCATCCACTGCCCGATGGCCCAGGGAGTAGCACATGCTCAGCGTTTCGGATTTGAAAAAAGGCCTGAAGTTCCTCAAAGACGGTGAGCCGCACGTTGTCTTGGAGTTCCAGTTCGTCAAGCCAGGCAAGGGGCAGGGGCTGTACAAGTGCAAGCTGCGTAACATGATCACCGGGTCGCAGTTCGAGATCACATATCGCTCGGGCGAGTCCTTTCCAGAGGCGGATGTGACCGAGCGCAAGATGCAGTTTCTCTACCCGGAGGACGACCGCTTCTGCTTCATGGACACCGAGACCTATGAGCAGACCTACGTGGAGGCGGCGAACCTGGGGGATGACGCGCTGTTTCTCTCCGACAACATGGTGGTGGACGTGCTGCTTTGGGGCGAGCGTCCCATTGGCGTGACCCTGCCCAACTTCGTGGAGCTCCAGATCACCGAGTGCGAGCCGGGTGTCAAGGGTGACACTGCCACTGGCGCCACCAAGCCCGCCGTCCTCTCCACCGGCGCCACGGTAAACGTGCCGCTGTTCGTGGAGGAGGGTGAGTGGATCAAGATAGACACTCGCACTGGCTCCTACGTGGAGCGGGTCAAGAAGTAGCTCCTCCTGCCCGGGCGATGGAGACCGTCACCGAGCGGGAGCGGCTCGCGAGCCGGATCCAGGGGCTGCGCCTTCGGGGGGAGGTAATGTGGGCCCTGCGGGGGTTCTTTCGGGAGCGCGGCTACCTGGAGGTGGAGACCCCGCAGCGGGTGGTGGCGCCTGGAATGGAGCCGCATCTGCGCCCTGTCGAGGCGAGCGGGTGGTGGCTCGCCACCAGCCCCGAGTACCAGATGAAGCGGCTGCTCGCCGGCGGGCTGGAGCGCATCTACCAGGTGTGCCACGCCTTTCGAGACGAGGAGCGGGGAGACCACCACGTGAGCGAGTTCACCATCCTGGAGTGGTACAGGGTGGGCGCCTCCCTCTCCGACCTCATGGAGGAGACCGAGGAGCTGTTTTCGCACCTGGCTCGCGCGACCCTGTCCACCACCTTGGTGACGGGGCCAGACGGGAGAGCCCTGGACCTCGCGCCGGGCTGGGAGCGCCTGACCGTCGCCGAGGCCTTTCGTCGCCATCTGGACCTGGAGTACACCGGCGAGGAGACGGGCCCTGAGCTGGCCGAGGCCGCCCGTCGTGCAGGTGTCGGGGTGCCCGAGCATGTGCTGGGCTGGGACGAGGTGTTCACGAGGATAATGGTTGACCGTGTGGAGCCTCACCTGGGCAGGGGCCGTCCCACCATCTTGCACCGCTATCCCGCCAGGCAGGCCGCGCTCTCTCGCCTCTCGAGGGACGACCCCCGCTTCGCCGATCGGTTCGAGGTCTACGCGGGTGGGCTGGAGCTGGCCAACGCCTTTGCAGAGCTCACCGACCCGGCGGAGCAGCGCGCTCGGCTGGAGGCGGACAGGCAGGTCCGTAGGGGGTTGGGCCTCGTGGACCTCCCCCTGGACGAGCGGTTCCTGGGAGCCCTGGAGCAGGGGATCCCGGAGACCTCCGGGATCGCCGTGGGGATCGACCGGCTGGTGATGCTCCTGGTCGGCGCGGACCGGATCGACCAGGTGCTCACATTCGCCCCGGAGGAGCTGTAGGCGGGCTCCGAGTGGATCCGCCCGATCCGCACCTGGGAGGTGGAGTCACCTACCTCCGGCGCGGAGTGGCGCAGCACCTGACGCCGTAGTAGGCGCTCCCTCCTGCGCCGGCGTCCGAGCGGCAGGTGGTCTGGTTGGGAGGCTTCCCGGCGCTGCCGCCCATGAGCTGGCTGGAGGAGACCCACTCGGCGATGTTCCCGTTGAGGTCGTACACACCCTCGGGGGACTTGCAGCGGGGGTGGCTGCCGGCGGCTGTGAGCGGGCGCTTCTCCCCGGAGGGGCTGGCGGTGGCGCAGACGCCGCGCCTGAAGGTGTCCCCGTAGGAGTAGAGCCGCCTGCGCTTGCCGCCACAAGCGCGCCTCCACTCGGCGAGGCTGCACAGCCTCTTCCCCTGTGCTCGACACAGGCGTTGGGCCTCCTCCTTGTCCAGCGCCTTGGTGGGCAGCACGCCACGTCTTCCAGGGTGCTCATAGCGGTCGATACAGAAGTCCAGCCGCCTGCGGCGGTCCCGGACTCGCACCGCGGACACGGGACAGCCCCTCCGCCAGCGTACGATCTTTGGGCCGGTGGTGGAGCCTGGTCGGGACATTATGGGCAAGGCCATCGCCTCCGGTCCGGCTGGATGGCCGGCGTCCAGGGACATGGCGCCCCTCCTGAGGGCGAGGACCCGGAGCCGGGCCTGCCGGCGGGCCAGCTCCTTGCTGGCCTTGTCCTCCTGAGCGCGCTTGAAGACGATGATCCCCACCGTGATGGCCGCGCAGATGAGGGCGAAGATGATCAGACCGATCCAGACACCCGAGCGCCCGGAGGGGGGCTCCTCTGGAATGGGGATCTGGGCAGTGCCGTCGGGGGCTGCCACGGCCACCTGCTGCGTCTCCACTCGCACGGCAGGCTCGTCCATGGCTGGCAGGTTCAGCTTGGAGGTCTGGGAGGCTGCGAGGGTGACCCCTGCCGCCGCCACCGGGCGGTCCCTCATGGCGTCCGGGTCCGGGTCGTGGCCTGGACCTCGCTTCCTTCGCCTGGCCGCCTTGGGCGGTCCGAGGGGCCGCCTGGGACCCTGGCGCGGGGGAGGCCTCCTTGCCGCGGAGGCGAGGGCCTCCTCCAAAGATGCCTCGAAGTCCATCTCCTCGATGGCGTCCTTGACCTTGGCGGCGCGTGCGTGGCTGCCGCCCTTGGGTTGCAGGCCGAAGGCCTGGCCCGGCCTGGGCTTGCCGTCCAGGTCGATGTCGGGGACGGCAGCGATCTCCTCGGCGGCCTCGATGAAGCCATTTGGGTCCTGGGTGGCTCCCAGGTGCGCAGGGTCCACCCTCCGGAACTGGTCCGTGCTCGGCTCCGCCACGGGGATGGAGCTGGCCGGAGTGCGGATGGCTGGCCAGGCGTCCATGGAGGGGCGCTTCACCACAGTGTCGATCTCGTCCTCAGCCCCGGGGAGATGGGTGGGGCCTGGGTCGGTGGGGTAGCTGTCGGCCGCGCCGGTCAACAGCTCCTGCCCCGGGTCGTCCTCGTCGTCGGCGATCACCTCCACGTCGTCCAGGTCCAGCACGTTGGTCGAGTCTCCCACCGCCAGCGCGGCAGCGTCGGGGACCCCCCTCGAGTCGACACAGGTGGCGGTGAGCAGAGCCTCCACCAGGTCGTCCACGTCGTCTGGACGGCGGCCCGGCGAGGTGGAGAGGGCAGCTTTCAGCATCTGCCGCGCCTCGGAGGGAAGGTCCGCCATGGCGCCCTCTCGACGCTCCGGGTCCTGGGGCAGGGGCACTCCTGTGAGCAGCTCGAAGCCCAGCACTGCCAGGGAGTACAGGTCACTGCGGTGGTCCAGGCTCCCCCCGTCCAGGAGCTCTGGCGCCAGATACCGACTGGGGATGCGACGGTGGCGATGCCCTGCGATGTACGCGTCTGAAGAGATGGCGGTGGCCAGGCAGAAATCCGTGAGCTTTAGACCAGACGGGAGGATGATCACGTTGGTGGGCTTGATGGCCCCGTGGGTCACGTCGGGGTGGGCGTAGGCCAGGGCCTCTCCAATCTGGGTCACGATTGCGTGGACCTCGTCCGAGGGGGAGGGAATGGACTGGGGAAGGCGCCCGGCGAGAATCTCCGACAGGGTTCGTCCCATGACCAGGCGTTGAGCCACCAGGAAGCGCGAGTCGTCCGGCCCTGTGTCGTAGACACGCACGATGTTTGGGTGGGACATCTGCCTGGCTCTGGCCATGACCCGGTCGCAACGCTCCAGCGCGGCCTGGTCCGGAAAGTACTCGGACAGGATGACCTTCAGGGCTATCTGGACGTCCGCCTCCATGTCCAGCGCGCTGTAGAGCACTCCCACTGGTCCCTCGGCGATGACGTCGTCGATCTGGTAGCGCTCCACCACCAGGTCTCCGGTGGTGTATGGGAGCCCCTGCTGCCCGCCGGCCATGCCGGCCTCGCGGAGCTTGAGCGAACCCGACAGCCCCGAGACCTCCCCATGGCGCTCGGTGTCCCCGGCAAAGGCGTCCCCGGGGTCGGTGTCCTGGGCGGAGGTGGAGTCACGGGGGATGGTGAGATCCTGCCCGCAGCTCCCGCAGATGGGGAGCTCCTCGGGGACGGTAGCGCCACATCGATGGCAGATCACTGGGGCTAGACTCCTGGGATCACGTGCAAACTGCCGCGGAGTCTACCAGAGGGCATGAGTATTGGCAAAGCTCCCCAGGCTGCACACCAGGATCGCTCACCGAGCCGCTGAGGCAACCTTGCCGCACTCCCCTCGCGCCTCCTGGTAGCGCTGGCGCTTCAGGCCGGTGGTGTAGCGATTTGCGCCCTCGGCCATGAGCAGGACGGTGGAGCCTGCAGCCCGCTACCCGCAGCCCGCTACCCGCAGCCCGCTACCCGCAGCCCGGTGTCCGGTGCTCGCTTGCCACACGTCCCTCGGGCTCGCTGATCGGATTTGGGTCTCGGGAGGCCGGGGGGCTGCTGGGTGGACCGGCTGGTGGGGCGGCGAGGGGGGCGGCGAGGAGAGCGGCGAGGGGGGCGGCGAGAGGAGCGGCGAGGGAAGCGGCGAGGATGGGGCAGCCGGCAGGCCGGCTCGCAGGCCCTACCTCTTGTTGCGCACCATGGACAGGACGTCCTCTGGGGACTTGTCGAGGGCCTCCTTTCGGGAGAGGCGGATCTTGCCCTGGTTGTCCACGTTGAGCACCTTCACAACCATCTCCTCTCCCTCCCTGCACACGTCCTCCACCCGGTCGATTCGCTCGGGGGCCATCTCCGATATGTGCACCAGGCCGTCGAGGCCCGGGAGAATCTCCACGAAGGCGCCGAAGTCGGTGATGCGCCGCACGGTGCCCAGGTAGTACTCCCCGATCTCCGGCTCCTGGGTGAGGCCCTTGATGATCTCGATGGCCTTCTCCGCGGCGGTGGAGTCCGAGGAGGCGATGGAGACTACCCCGGAGTCGTTCACGTCGATGGATGCGCCGGTCTGCTCCACGATGGCCTTGATGGTCTTGCCTCCAGGGCCGATGATGTCCCGGATGCGATCCGGCTTCACCTTGATGGTGACTATGCGCGGGGCGTGCCTGGACAGGTCCTTGCGGGGCGCCGAGAGGGCCTTGGCCATCTCGTCCAGGATGTGTAGCCGACCCTCCCGGGCCTGGGAGAGCGCCTGGCGCATGAGCTCACGGCTGAGCCCCTTGATCTTGATGTCCATCTGCAGGGCGGTGATCCCCTCCCTGGTTCCAGTAACCTTGAAGTCCATGTCGCCCAGGTGGTCCTCGTCACCGAGGATGTCGGTGAGGATGGCCACCTCGTCCCCCTCCTGAACCAGCCCCATGGCGATGCCGGCCACTGGCGCGGAGATGGGCACCCCCGCGTCCATGAGCGACAGGCAGCCACCGCACACCGCCGCCATGGATGAGGAGCCGTTGGACTCGAGGGTCTCGCTCACGATGCGAAGCACGTAGGGGAACTCCTCGGCCGTGGGCAGAACCTTGATGAGGGCGCGCTCGGCCAGGGCGCCGTGGCCGATCTCCCTGCGGCCGGCACCGCGGAGGAACTTGGCCTCGGCCACTGAGTAGGGGGGGAAGTTGTAGTGGAGCATGAAGCGCTTGATGATGTCACCGTTTAGGCCCTCGATGCGCTGGCGCTCCCGCTCTGTTCCAAGGGTGGCGGCCACGAGAGCCTGAGTTTCGCCTCGGGTGAACAAGGCAGACCCGTGTACCCGCGGGAGCACTCCCACCTCGCAGGTGATGGGTCGCACGGTCGTGAGGTCCCGTCCATCGATGCGGCGGCCCTCCTTGACAATGGCGTTTCTCACCGCGCTCGTGCGGATTGCGCCCACGGCGTTGGCGATCTCGTCGGCGCGGTCGGCGTACTCCTCGCCCATCTCGGCGATGATCTCGTCACGCACCTTCTTGACCTCGGCGTACCGCGGGAGCTTCTCCGGGACGAAAGAGGCCTCTACAATGCGCTGCGAGCCGATCTCGGCGACCTTCTCCTGCAGCTCTGCGTCCGGCTCGGGTGGCGTGAACTCGCGCTTCTCCCGACCCACCGCGGCCCGGAGCTTCTCCTGCATGTCCAGCAGGGGGATGACCGCGTCGTGCCCGAAGAAGAGGGCGTCGACCATGGCGTCCTCGGGGACGTTGTTGGCGCCACCCTCCACCATCACGATGGCGTCGCGGCTGGCGGCCATGACGATGTTGATGTCCGACTCCTCCATCTGCTGCCAGGTGGGGTTGGCGATGAGCTTGCCGTCCACGCGGCCCACCCGGATCCCGGCGATGGGGCCGTCCCAGGGGATGTTGGAGATGGTCAGCGCGGTGGATGCTCCCGTGAGGGAGAGCACGTCCAGGGGGTTCTCCTTGTCTGAGGAGACCACCGTGGCGATTATCTGGGTCTCGTAGCGCCAGCCCTTGGGGAAAAGTGGGCGGCAGGGGCGGTCTATGATGCGCGAGGTCAGGGTCTCGAACTCGCTCAGGCGTCCCTCGCGCTTGAAGTACCCGCCGGGGATGGACCCGGCGGCGAACTTCTTCTCCTGATAGTCCACTGTGAGAGGTAGGAAGTCTGTGGGGCGAGGGGACTTCAGGGAGACGGCGGTAACCAGGACCATGGAGTCGCCGTAGCGAACCACCACGGCTCCGTCCGCCTGCTTGGCCATGCGGCCGGTTTCAATTGAGTACTCTTTTCCGTTGAGGTTGATTGTCTCTCGGATGTACATGGGCACATTCCCTCCGTTGGGCGCAGCGCGCGGCGCCCTGGGTTTGACGGCCGGGATGGGAGGTGGTGCCGAGGAGTCAGGAGAGAGCAAACGAGTTTTTTGCCGGTGACCGCAACCAGGGGTTGCCGCCACCGGTAAAAAGCTCATTCATCCCATCCCGACGCCCCGGAGGCTTCCAGCACCGGCACAGGTTGTGAAGCTACGCCACCAGGGTGTCTCTCCCCAGGTGCCGCGGGTTAGCTCGGACTCCTTTCGACAGGTTGCATGTCAACAGGTTGCATTGCCTGCAAAGCGCACCCACCCAGGCTGTGAGGCCCCGCGGGTGAAGCGATGCTGATTTCTCGTGGATGGTCAAGCTGGGAGTGGTGCCGAGACGGCGGTGAGAGCGGTGTCGCTACTTCCGGATGCCGAGCGCCTTGATGACCGTGCGGTAGCGGTCCACGCTCTTTTTCTTGAGGTAGTCGAGCAGCCGCCTGCGCTGACCCACAAGCTTGAGCAGACCCCGCCTGGAGTGGTGGTCCTTCTTGTGGGTCTTGAAGTGCTCGGTCAGGTACTTGATCCGCTCAGTCAGCAGCGCGATCTGGACCTCGGGCGAGCCCGTGTCCTTGTCGTGCTGCTTGAACTTTTCGATTATGATGCTCTTTCGAACCGGAGCCATACCCATCGCTCGCTCCTTTGCTGTTGCGTGGGGCAGTTGTGCATATCTTCCCTGGCACCCGTTGTCAAGTCAAGAGCGAGGCGGTCATTTGATCACAGACGTTCGTGTGTTGGCGCCGCGGGCGCTGCATCCGCGGGCTGGGGGCTGCTCCTGCGTCCCTACTCCCGCTCGAAGAGCAGGGTGGGGTCGTCCAGGTGCTCGGGGGGCTCCGGGCCGCTCAGGATCTCGATTATCGGCAGGTCCTCCTCCCAGAGAATGTCCGCCTCGTCGATGGTCACCGCTCGCCGCTCGCCCACGCGCCTTTCCTTTTGGGCTATTCGAGTGTCGGCCCGTCCGAGCCTGCGGTCCCCGTAGCGACGATCCCGCGCGAGCTGCTGCCGGATTGACTCCCAGGAGCGCGGCGCCGCAGGGAGTCGGCGAGTTTTCGTGGCGCACAGGTGGCACATGGGGATCCAGCGTCCGGCCAGCTCGACACGCTGGAGGTTGTCCATCCGCCGCTCACCGCAGACCACGCACCGGGCGCCGATGCCCACTGGCTGAGCCTCCTCCCACTTCCTGTAGCAGCCCCAGCAGCGCCCCCGCCGGAGGGTGGAGACGGCTGCGCCACAGAACTCGCAGGTCTGTTGCAACAAGGTTCCAGATGCGTCACTGCTCATTGCTGTTTGTTCCCGTGGAAGTTGGACGCTCTGCTTTTATCAACGGTCCATGGGGTGGGCAAGTTATTGGCTCTTTGCCCCTTCAGCGCGTCCTTCGGCCCTCGATGCGCTGGCTCTTGCCTTGTGGGCCACCTTGTGCAAAAACTTGCCCCGAGGTGAGGTGGCTCAGATGACCGTCGAGGACAGAATGCTTCCCAAGAGGGAGGCCATGGAGTCGCTTCTGGAGCAGGGTGACGTGCTGCTGCAGCTAGATCCCCGGGCAGAGGGCGTGCAGGTGCCCGACTGCTTTGGCAACCAGCCCATGCTCGTGCTCCGCATCGGGCTGGAGATGCCCATTCCAATTCCTGATCTGCAGATTGACGACGAGGGGGTTCGGGCCACGCTCTCATTTGACCGTACTCCACACGAGGTGGTGCTCCCCTGGGAGGCGATCTTTGGCATGGTGACCGAGCGGGGGCGCGGTCTGCTGTGGACGGCAGATGTGCCCCTGGAGATCATCGACCAGATGCTTCTGGCGACAAGGGGCTCCGACCCAGGTGTGGGTGGCGCGGCGGACCCTGCATCTGAAGCCCATGGCTCGGGGCGTCCGCGCCTCGTGGCCCTGGACGGGGGGCGCACGGACCCCGGACCTCCTCCTCCCTCCTCGCCCGAGGGCGGCTCTCCCGGCCTGCGTTTGATCAAGTAGCTGACCGCTGCGGTCGCCCGGCTGGCGCCCAGGTCGGCGCATTCCCGCTGGCCGGGGGTACGGGCGCGCGCCGCCACCGCTCCGCGTGGGTGACCTGGGGCGCCCACGGACCGGTCGTGCTTCAGCGCTGATCAGTCCAAGCTTTTCTTGACACGGGGATCGCCGATCCTATGATGGGCGGAGGCTTGCTGGCGGCGACCCCGGCGGGTGGCTGATCGGCTGGAGCCCCGAGGCCAGCGCCTAAATGTGATCGTAGGCTTTTGTCGGGGGATGGCCTTGCGCCGACCAAAGGGATCTGACATGCGCCCAGACCCGCAGCTCAGCTTGCTCGACTCGACCCTGGAGCGGGGCCCTCGGCCTCGATCAACCCACGGCACACCAGAAGATGCCCCCGACGCAGCGCCCAGCGTGGCGCCCGACCATGGGCCCACCCATCGCCGCAGCAGTGCGAACCAAGACCCGGATGTAGACCACGCGATGCCAGCCAAAACCAAGGGAAAGAGAGCCAGTCGTCCCACGCCAGATGATCTGGCGGACATGTCTGCCGTAGACCGCCCCGCCGGGCCCGACGGCACCAGCCGCAGGCCTCCGGGGAGAAAGAAGGCCGGGAGCACTCCGCGGAAGAAGAGGAGCGCGGAGCGGCTGGCCAGGGGTCAGCGGGACATCAGCGTCAGCGAGTTCTTTGTCAAGAACCGCCACCTGCTCGGGTTCGACAGCCCAGCCCGGGCCCTGTTGACCACTGTGAAGGAGGCGGTGGATAACGCCCTGGACGCCTGCGAGGAGGCTGGCATCCTGCCCACGCTCCTGGTGGAGATAGAGCAAAGGAGCGAGGACCGCTACGTGGTGGCCCTGCAGGACAACGGGCCGGGAATCGTGGTGGGCCAGGTGCCCAAGATCTTCGGCAAGCTCCTCTATGGCTCCAAGTTCCACGCGCTGAAGCAGTCGCGCGGGCAGCAGGGCATCGGCATCAGCGCCGCGGGCATGTACGGGCAGATCACCACGGGCAAGCCGGTTCGAATCACCTCCCGCACCAAGCCGGAGCATCCCGCGCATTACCTGGAGGTGATAATCAACACGAAAAAGAACGCCCCCGAGGTGATCCGCGACACGGAGGTGGACTGGGAAGAGCCCCACGGCACCCGGGTGGAGATCGAGCTGCAGGGCAACTACAAGTCCGGAAAGCACTCGGTGGACGAGTACCTGGAGCAGACCGCCCTGGCCAACCCACACGCGGAGATATTTTACTATCCCCCAAAGGGGCGCAAAGATGTGGTCTACCCGCGCCTCACCGATGAGCTGCCAGCCGAGCCGGCCCGGATCAAGCCGCACCCCTACGGGGTGGAGCTGGGCATCCTGATGAAGATGCTCAAGGACTCCAAGGCCAGGCACATCACCACTGCGCTGCGAGAGGACTTCTCCCGGGTGACCCCCAAGGTGGCCGACGAGATCTGCAAGGTGGCCGGGCTGAGCCCCAAGGCGCGTCCCACCACCATCGCCAACCGGGAGGCAGAGTCCCTCTTCAAGGCCATCCAGAAGGTGAAGATCCGAAACCCCTCCACAGACTGCATTGTGCCCATCGGGGAGGAGCTGATCCGAAAGGGGCTGGAGCGGGAGATCGAGAACGCCAGCTTCTACAGCGTGCGTACGCGCCCGCCGAGGGTCTACCGGGGCAACCCCTTCCAGGTGGAGGTGGGCCTCGCCTATGGCGGTCAGCTCACCGGCCTCCTGGACCACGGGGACATCACCGACGGCGGCGCCTGGGTGGGTGGCGTGCGGCTCAACCCCACGAAGAAGGTGGAGATGGCCCTCACGGCCATCAGCGGGATAACCCGCAAGAAGGCCGTGGCGCTGCTGCTGAAGGCGGGCATCGACCGTGCCACGAAGACGGGCATGCTCACCCCTCATCAGGTGGGTCTGCTGAGAGATGTCCTGGACGCCGAGGTGCGCTCCGAGACAGCCACCCGCTCCATTCAGCTCGTGCGTCTGGCCAACCGTGTTCCATTGCAGTACCAGCAGTCCGCCTGCGCCATTCACAAGGCGGTCTGCGAGGTGAACTGGCGGCGCTACCAGGTGAGCCAGCCCCGGGGCGGTTTGCCCCAGGGCCCGCTGGTGCTGGTGGTGCACATAGCCTCGGTGTGGGTGCCATTCACATCCGAGTCCAAGGAGGCCATCGCCCACTACAGCGAGATCATCGACGAGATCAAGCGCTGCGTGATGGACTGTGGCAGGGAGCTGGGCAGCTACCTCTCACGCAGAAAGAGGCACAAGGCCCAGGCGGAGCGTCGCTCCAAGTTCGACCTCTACTGTGGTGAGCTGGTGGAGGCGCTGCACGACCTCACCGGGCGCAGACGTGCCGAGCTCAAGAAGATCCTGGACTCGGCGGCGGATCACTATGCCGAGGTGTCCGATGAGGTATGACAGGGTGGCATCCATGCCCCGAACCCCCCGGGAGACACAAGATGGCGACTAAGAGAGAGCTGGCGGCCCTGCGAAAGCACAAGTCTCAGCAGACGCTGCGGAAGCTCACGGACCTGGCCGAGAAGGTCGTGGCCCAGGCCCAGAGGCTGGAGAACCCCTCGGTGGAGATCCCTGTCCGGGCCTTGTCAAATGTGCGCTTCAACAAGAAGAAGCAGATCATCGAGATGGGAGACCGCACCCAGAGCCGCACCCTGTTCAACGTGAACATGGCGAAGCGATTCGCCCAGACCTTCCTGGTGGCCAAGGCGTGCAAGGAGCTGCTGGACGCGGGCAAGACCACGTCCATTCGTGACCTGTACTACATGACCAAGCACACCATCGGCAGGACGTCCGAGAACACCTTCGACGACCAGGCCGAGTCGGATCCAATCATCGAGGATCTCGAGGTGGCAGTGGACACCCTGCGGGAGGAGCTCCATCTATTTGCCTCCAACCGTGGGTCCATGGTCGGCGAGCTCACGCTCGTCGACGCGGGCGACACAATAGACGCGCGCCGGCAGGGCTCGGGCGGCTGGGCCGTGCCCTCCATCGTGGAGGACGAGGTCATCCAGTTCAAAAAATGTGACGCCAAGTTCGTGCTCCTCGTGGAGAAAGACGCTGTCTGGCGGCGCCTGAACGAGGACAAGTTCTGGCGCAAGCACAAGTGCATCCTCATCCAGAGCCAGGGACAGCCGGCCAGGGGCGTCAGGCGCCTGGTGCGCCGCATGACCGACGAGCTGAATCTGCCCCTGTACGTGCTGGTGGACAACGATCCCTGGGGGCTGTACATCTACAGCGTCATAAAGCAGGGCTCCATCAACCTGGCCTACGAGTCGGTGCGCATGGCGGTGCCCAAGGCGCGCTTTCTGGGCCTGTCGAGCTATGATAGAGAGCGCTATGATCTGCCCGACGACTCCACGATCATGCTAAACAGCAAGGACGTCTCCCGCGCCAAGCAGATGATGAAGTATCCCTGGTTCGCAGAGCGAAAGTGGCAGCGGGAGCTCAAGAAGATGCTCGACTCCAAGGTCAAGCTGGAGATCGAGGCCCTGTCGCGCAAGGGGATCACCTTCATAAGCGAGGAGTACCTGCCCAGAAAGATCGAGGAGCGGGACTGGCTGGTGTGACAGCCCTGGCTCTGCCGTAAGCGGCTCGCCTTTTCCGAGCTGGGAGCACATGGCATCTGCCCGCGAGCACATCTTCGACCCGCCGCTGGTCCCCGGTCGCCTGGTGCGACGGGACAACCGGTTCATCGCGACCATCGAGATGGACGACGGCCGACGGGTGCAGGCCCACTGCACCAACACCGGCAGCCTCATGGGCGTGCTGGGGGCCGGGGCCCGGGTCTACCTTCGACCCGAGACGCCCTCTCCCACCCGGCGCACGGCTTTCACCTGGGTGCTGGTGCGCTTTCGCAAGAGCTGGGTCGGCATCGACACCATGCTCCCCAACCGCCTCTGTTATTGGGCGGCTGCGAGGAACGCCATTTCAGAGCTGGGCCCCTATGAGCGGGTGAGGCGGGAGGTCAAGTACGGCGAGTCCAGCCGGGTGGACCTGCTGCTTTCGGCCAGGAGCAGACGCCCGTGCTACGTGGAGATCAAAAACTGCCACCTCACCGCGACGACCCTGGACTCCTCGGTGGCAGCACCCAGGATCGGGCGCCGCTTCAGAGACATCGCCCTGTTTCCCGACGCGGTCACAGCCAGGGGGCTAAAGCACCTGCGTGAGCTGGCGCGGGTGGTCGCGGAGGGCGCCAGGGGCGTGCTCCTGGTGGTCGTACAGAGAAACGACTGTGACGCCTTCGCCGCCGCGGCGGGAATAGACCCCGCCTACGCGGAGGGCCTGCAAGAGGCGGCTCGGGCAGGGGTGGAGATCTACGCTTACGCCTGCACGGTCAGCCCAAAGCGCGTGCGGCTGGCCAGGGCACTGCCGGTCCTCCTGTGAGCCGTCCAGGGCCCCGGGGGTTCTTTGTGCTGCGAAGGGTTCCCTGTGCCATCTGAGCCCCTCTCGATCTGCGGGGTTCCCCAGGGGTGGCCCTCGGTGCTACCATGGGGTTTGGTGGGAAGTAGTGGGAGCGGCTCGGAGGGATGAGATGCGGTTAGCGGTATGTGTTCTGCTTGCAGCGGCGTGGGCTCTGGCCGCCTGTGCGCATGGGGTTCCTGCGCCAGAGCCCTCCTGCGGGGATGGCCTGGTGCAGGGGGAGGAGGAGTGCGACGACGGAAACGCGGCCGCCAGTGACGGCTGCGACAAGGACTGCCTCCTGGAAGCGGGGTTTGTCTGTACCGGTGAGCCTTCCACCTGCGCCGCCATCTGCGGGGATGGCCTGGTGGTGGGGGCCGAGAGCTGCGACGGCTCGGAGCTGGGCGGGGTCACCTGCCAGAGCCTGGAGCTGGGCTCGGGGCAGCTATTGTGCGACCAGGCCTGTGAGCTGGACACCAGCGGGTGCAGCGCGATCATGTGCGGCAATGGTGCCTTGGATGCCGGGGAGCAGTGCGACGGCGCCGACGTGGGCGGCGAGACCTGTGAGAGCCAGGGGTACGACGGCGGCTCGCTGGCCTGCACCTCATCCTGTGAGCTGGACTCCACCGGCTGTACGCTTTTTTCCTGCGGCAACGGGATCGTCGAGGGCATGGAGGAGTGCGACGACGCCAACCTGGACGCCGGAGATGGCTGCGGAGGCAACTGCGCCGTGGAGGAGGGCTGGGCCTGCGCCGGTCAGCCCTCGGTGTGCGCCGAGCTGTGCGGCAATGGAACGCTGGATGCCGGAGAGCAGTGCGACTCTGCCGCCCTCGGGGGGCAGACCTGCGAGAGCCTCGGCCAGGGCTACGTGGGGGGCACGCTGGCTTGCGCGTCCAACTGCACGTTCAACACCGCCGGATGCGAGCTGCCCACCTGCGGCAATGGAGCCCTGGACGCCGGAGAGCAGTGCGACGGAGTGCTGCTCGGGGGCCAGACCTGCGAGACGGTGGGCAGCTACGTGGGGGGTAGCCTGCTGTGCCTCCCTAGCTGCGCCTACGACCTCAGTGGCTGCATACCCATAACCTGCGGGGACGGAATAATTAGCCCTGGAGAGGCCTGCGACGACGGCAACAGCGATGGGGGGGATGGCTGCAACATCCTGTGCTCCATCGAGTCGGGCTGGACCTGCGCTGGCGAGCCATCCCAGTGTACTCGCCTGTGTGGCAACAACCAGCTTGACCCGGGTGAGGCCTGTGACGGCGGCCAGCTCGGCGGCGCGAGCTGCTCATCCCTGGGCTTCGACACGGGCTCCTTGGCCTGCCTGACGGACTGCACCTTCGACACATCTGGCTGCTCCATGTATAGCTGTGGTGATGGCGTGATCACCGGCCTGGAGGAGTGCGACGGCCTCGCCCTCGGCGGCGCCACCTGCGTGTCGCTGGGCTTTGTCAGTGGCTCCCTGGCTTGCTTGAGCAACTGCACCTTCGACACCAGCGCCTGTGTGGCTCCGGAGTGTGGGGACGGCGTCATTAGCGCCGGGATCGGCGAGCAGTGCGACGACAACAACGCCCTGAGCGGTGACGGATGCAATGCCGCATGCCAGGTGGAGAACGGCTGGATCTGCACCGGAGAGCCGTCCGTGTGCAACCCGTCCTGCGGCAACAGCACCTGGGACCCTGGCGAGGAGTGCGATGGCGCGGATCTCAATGGCGCCACCTGCGTGAGCCTGGGCTTCGCCGGGGGCACGCTGGCCTGCTTGAGCAACTGCACCTTCGACGCCGGGGCCTGTCTGGACGCCGTCTGTGGCAACGGCACAAAGGAGAGCAGCGAGGAGTGCGACACCAGCGACTTCGGCGGCCAGACCTGCGCCAGCTTTGGCTTCCCGGCGGGCTCGCTGGCGTGCACGGGCTCGTGCACCATCGACACCAGCGGCTGCTCCAGCTCGGTGTGTGGCAACGGCGCAGTGGAGGGCGGCGAGCAGTGCGACGACGGGAACACATCCTCTGGTGACGGCTGCTCGGCCACCTGCCAGTGGGAGAGCACCTGCACGGCGGACGAGACCATCGCCTGCAACGACTCTGACTACATGAGCGGTGTTTTTGGCAACGACGTGGATGGCTATAGCTGCAGCGGGCTTGGAGGCAACTCGGACCGGGTCTACGCGCTCACGATCCCCGCGGGGGTCAGCAGCGTCACCGCCAGCCTCGACTGCGACGACATCGACGACGACTTCGACCTGTTCATCCTGGAGGGCTCGTGCCACAACCAGCTCTGCGTGGACTATGGCACCAGCATCTCCTGCGACACCGTCAGCTTCGGAGTGACCGCGGGGCTCACCTACTACATCGTGGTGGAGGACTACTCGAGCTGGCTTGGGGTGAGGCTGAGCGTGACCTGCAACTGAGGTCACCAGTCACGCCGAAGAGATCCGTGCCTACCGCTCCTGCACCTGGTGCAGCGACTCGAGCGCCTGCACCAGGTGGGTGAGCGTCTCGTTCACGGGCACCGCCATGCCCAGCTCCAGCCCACGCCGCACGACAGCGCCGTTGATGGCCTCTATCTCGGTGCGACGTCCGGCCAGGCTGTCCATGAGCATCGAGCTGCGGTTGCTGGCGGTGCGCCTGGCCACGTCCCTCACCAGGGTCATGGTTGCCTCCGCGTCCAGGCCCACCCCGGACCGCTCTGCGACGGCAAGGCACTCACCCACGGCCGCCTCCATGACCGCGAGGACCCCTTCGTTTGCCAGGAGGCGCCCGTTGCGCACGCGCAGCAGGGCCGTGAGCGCGTTGATGCCCACGTTCACCGCCAGCTTCTTCCAGATGTGGTTCTGGATCTCGCCGGTGGCCACCGCAGGGAGCCTGGCTGCCGACAGGATCGCTGCAACCTCGGCAGCGCGATCCTGTCGATCACCGTAGGCGTCGCCGATGAAGGTCTCCCCCTCGCCGGCGTGGTGCACCCGGCCGGGAGCGAGCAGGTTGGCGCCCAGAGAGGTGACTCCCGCCAGCAGCCGATCCCGGGGCAGGGTGTGAGCCAGCAGCTCCAGGTTGCCCACCCCGTTTTGCAGTGTGAGCACCTCGGTGTCCTCTCCAAGCAAGGCGGCGATGTCGCTGGCGGCACGAGCCGTGTGGTAGCTCTTGACACATACCACGACAAGCTCGGGAGGCTCCCCTTCGTACGACACACCGGCGGAGGCCGACACGTCGAAGTCTCCCTCAACACCCTCGACCATGATCCCGCGGTCTCGGACCGCCGCCGCGCGCTCCTCCACGGGATCTACCAAGAACAGCTCGTGCCCGGCGCGAGCGAGATACCCCCCCACCAGGCAGCCCATGGAACCAGCGCCCATCACTACTACGCGCATCGACTTCTCCTATGGCTCGTCCAGCTTGTCCAGCTCGTGGTCCGGGATGCTGAAGCAGTGCTCCACCGCCGGGTAGGTGCCAGCCTCGACCTCATCCTTGTACGCTCCCACGGCGGAGAGGGTGGTCTCTGCCAGCTCGGCGAAGCGCTTTACGAAGCGGGGCTGGATCTCCCCGCCCCCAAGGCCGAGCAGGTCGTGCAGCACCAGCACCTGGCCGTCACAGCCAGGCCCGGCGCCGATGCCAAAGGTGGGAATGCGCAGTGACCGGCTGATGCGCTCTGCGACCCGGTCCGGCACGCACTCGAGGACGAGCATCGAAGCCCCGGCGTCCTCGAGGCGCAGGGCGTCCTCCCAGATCTTCTTGGCGGTGGCGGCGGTGCGCCCCTGGACTCGGTAGCCCCCGAGCTGGGTGGCGGTCTGTGGCGTGAGGCCAAGGTGGCCGCACACCGGGATCCCAGCCCGGACAACAGCAGCGACGGTCTGAGCCACCGCCTCTCCACCCTCCAGCTTCACAATGTCCGCGCCCGCATCCTTGATGAAGCGGCCGGCGTTGGTGATTGCCTCCGGCACGGTGACGTTGTACGACATGAAAGGCATGTCCCCGATGACCAGCCCCCGCTGTACCGCCCGAGAAACGGCCCGGGTGTGGTGCAGCATCTGCTCCATGGTCACCGGCAGGGTGTCGGGGTATCCCAGCACCACGTTGCCCAGGGAGTCCCCCACCAGGATCAGGTCGATCCCGGCCTCGTCCAGCAGACGGGCAAAGGGGAAGTCGTAGGCGGTGAGCATGGTGAGCTTCTCACCCGCCGCCTTGCGAGCTGCCAGCTTGCTTAGATCGACCTTGTCACCCATGTTCCACTCCAATTGGTCTGTCCGGAAAGCGCCTGGCCTCCCTCCGAGGGGGTCTGGCAGCGCTCAGCCATGGTGACAGACCTTTGGGGCTGTGGCAACCAGGGCCGAGCCAGGGCTCCGAGGGAGGCCCAGGGGGGAGGACCTAGCCGAGCCGATAGGTGGCCTGGGAGTCCTCGGACTCCCAGACGCGCACGTGGGACACCTGGAGGTCTTCTCCGCCCAGGTCGGCGGTGATTCGCTCGAAAAGAAACCGCGCCAGGTTCTCGGATGAGGGGTTTTTCTCTCTGAACCATGCGTGATCGTTGAGATAGCTGTGATCCAGCTCCTCCATGATCCCGTCCACCTTCGCCTTGAGGACCTTGAAATCCAGCAGGAGCCCCACCTCGTCCAGCTCGCGGCCCGTGACGCCCACCTCCACGATCCAGTTGTGCCCATGGAGATCCTCGCACTTTCCCCCATAGTTCCTGAGCTGATGGGCCGCCGCAAAGCGCCTCCGAATGGCTACTTCGTACATGGCTCCTCCTGGCGATGCTTCGCCACTGGTAGTGCTTTTTAGCCGACCCCGCCCCCGTGTCAATGCCGTCTGCCTGGGAAGGCGCCCGAAAGCTGCGCGTTGACCCGGGCCACCCAATCGTGGTGTAGTGGCTTCTCCAACACCTGGGGCGCCCGCGGGTCGGCCTTGCCGCCGAGGTGGCCCGTGCAGAGGCGCCGGTTGATCCGAGAAACCATGGCACGCACCATCACCATCTCGGGCTGGCCGCTGCGCCTTTTTTGGCGGGTACGCAATGCCGCCCACCGTGGGCTCCGAAGCGAGCTGACGCTCATCGCGGCGCTGCTGGTTGTTTTTTCCATTGGAGGCGCCCTGAGCTTCTATTTTTTCGAGCCACAGCACAGCCTGGGCGAGGCATTCTACTGGTCTTTGGTTACAATGACCACGGTGGGCTACGGCGATGTGACGCCCAAGACCCACCCCGGCCGGGTCGTGGCCACGGTGCTCATGTTTGCCGGGGTCGCCATCCTGGCGCTCATCTCGGCGTCCATCGCCTCGTTCCTGGTGGAGCGGCGCCTCAAGGAAGGAAGGGGTCTGAGACAAGTGAGCTTCCAGGAGCATCTGGTGGTGGCTGACTGGGCCTCCCAGGGGGAGGTCGTGCTGCACAACCTGGACGTTGCGGCGCCGCTGGAGATGCGGGATGTGGTGCTCATCAACGAGCTGGGCGAGCAGGAGATCGACACCCTGGCGGCCAAGTACAAGAACGTCAACATCCGCTACGTGCACGGTGATCCCACCCACGACTTCGTGCTCCGGCGCGCCAACGTGGACCGGGCATCGGTGGCCATCGTGCTGGCGAGCCGCGCCGGCTCCGACACGTCGGAGGACGCCGTGGACAGCCGGACCATCAAGGTCATCATGGGGCTCCGCAGCTTCTCGGCAGACCTGAGGATCTTCGCGGAGGTGCGCTCGGTGCACAACGAGCAGCACCTGCTGCGGGCCGGCGCCGATGAGATCATCTCCCCCGCGGAGATGGGCGCCAACGTGCTGGCCAACGCTCCCCTGTCACCTGGGCTACCGATGATGCTCAAGGAGCTGTTGGCCTTTCAAGGCAACGGCTTTCAGACCGTCGAGATCCCCGGTCGCTTCGTGGATGGCCCCGTCAGCGATCTCTTCGAGCATTTCCGGAGCACCGACGCGATCCTTGTGGGCCTGGTGAGCGAGCGCAAGAGCCTCGCCCTGGAGGACCTGATCCAGGACAGCCAGGGCTCCTTCATCGACGCCTTCATCCAGAGCCAGCTCGCCAGCAGCGGCCAGGAGATGGAGGAGCGAAGCCGCTTCCAGGTTCGGGTCAACCCCACAGACGACGAGCTGGTGCTCGCCGGAGAGCGCGCCATGGTGATCACCCGTCAGCGGCCACAGGAGACCTCGATCTGATGTCTCTTTCGCTGCTGCGAAAGATCCCGCTGTTTTCCGACCTGAACGACGGGCAGCTCCAGAAGGTGCTGGATCTGTGCCACCGCCGCACGTACGCAAAGGGAGACAGGGTCATCACCGAGGGGGAAGAGGGCGACGAGATGTTCATCGTCCTGGATGGGCAGGTGGAGGTCTCCAAGGCCATCCACGTCAGCGTCCCAGGGAGGGAGCCGGTGAGCTTCGAAAAGCAGCTCGTGCTGCTGCGCCAGGGTGACTACTTCGGCGAGGTGGCCCTGCTGGCCTCAGACACCAGAAGCGCCACCGTGACCGCTCGCACCAACCTGGATCTTTGGGTGCTCGAGGGAGCTGCCATTCAGGGGCTCATGGCCGCCGACACGGAGCTGGGTTACCGCCTGCTGTTGGTCATCTCCCGAGAGCTGTGCCTCCGGCTGGGTCGTGCCAACGAGGACATTCGAAAGCTCATGACAGCCTTTGCCTTTGCCATCAATCGTTGAGCGATCAATGAGACGGCCACAAGAAAACCCCATGGACCTGAAAGCGCAGGGCATGTGCCGCCCATTCACCCTCCCGCGCCTGGCTGTGACGCTGACTCTGGCCTGGCTGGCGGTCACCGCATCTGGCTGCAGGCGCAAGGGCGCCCAGGCCTTCAACGAGGGCCAGTCGCACCTGGCCGCGGGCCGATACTCCCAGGCCGCCGACAGCTTTGCCAGGGCGGTGCGCGAGGCCCCCGACTTCGGCGAGGCCCACTACAACCTTGGCGCCGCGTACTATGGGATGGCCCTCCAGCAGCTAGAGGGGGTCGTCCAAGAGCACGGCTCCCCGGCCCTCAAGGCTCTTCTTTCCCCTGGCAAGGGGAGCGGCAAGGGGAGCGGCAAGGGGAGCGGCGCAGCGCCAGCGGCGCTCACTCCCGACAGGGAGCGCAGGCTCGGCTCCCTGCGCAGGGAGCTTGCTGGCCTTCCCGCGGTCTTGGTTCTGCCTGTGGTGGCGCTGGTGCAGGCGGGGATGGACGCCAAGCTCAGAGCCCGGGCGCTGTTTCTCAAGGGCAAGTTCTCGGTCATCCGCAAGGCCTCTACCCGCCACGCGGTCCTG
>JAJRWW010000061.1 GCA_024276595.1 Myxococcota bacterium | reverse complement strand
GCGGGCCGCAGCTTCATCCGCTGGTACTACTCCCACGGCCCGGACATGGTGCGCCTCCAGCGCCGACTCCCACCCCTTGCGATCGCCACCAGGCTGGGGGTGGAGGGGCTGGTCTGGATCTCACGGCAGCTCACCTTTGGCCGGAGAGTCGGCGACAGCCGCGCGGCAGTGGCGCTGCCCCTGGGAGCGCTCCTGCTGCTGCTGGGCCTGGGGTTGGTCCGCTCCGCGAGCAGGCGCGAGGAGGATGAGCCCGGCTCGAGCGCCCCCCCCGCGGGCGCCGGCGGACAGGGGGTGCTCCGGTGAGAGGGCGCCACGAGACAATGCTCTTGTCCGCCTGCCTGGTGTTGACTCTGGGCGCCGGGGCCGCCCAGGCCCGCTACTACGACCTGCACTCTGCCTACGAGCCCAGCCCCCAGTGGTTCGCCGTGGAGATGAAGTTCGGCCCCTACATGCCTGACGTGGACTCCGAGACCGCTGGCTCTCCCTACAGAGACATCTTCGGCGACAAGCTCCGCCTCATGAGCCAGCTCACCTTTGATGTGCAGTTTCTGAAAAAGCACGGCACCCTCGGTGTGGGGGGCACGGTGGGCCTCTTCTCCGCCCAGGGCAAGGCGCTGCTGGAGACCGGGGAGCCATCATCTGATACCACGAGCCTGAACGTGGTTCCGCTGGTGCTTCAGCTCGTGTACCGCTGGGACTACGCCGCAAAGCGCTGGAACATCCCCGTGGTGCCCTACGTGCGAGCGGGGTTTGTCTACGCCTTTTACTGGATCACCCAGGGCAGCGGCAAGCTGGCCCGGTTCACCTCCAGCGGCGCCAAGGCCCACGGTGGCATCTGGGGCTACCAGATCAACATCGGCCTGGCCTTCTTGCTGGACGTGCTGGAGCCCAACGCCGCCAAGCGGCTAGACTCGGAGATGGGGGTCAACCACACCTACCTGTTTTGCGAGTTCGTTCACTCTCGCATCGACGACTTCGGCGGAGACCGCATGAGACTGGGCATGAAGTACAGCCTCCTGGCTGGCCTCACCGCCGAGTTCTAGCTGTGTCCGGCGAGCGAGTCATCTACCTGAAGGTGGCCTACGACGGCACCGAGTACTCGGGCTGGCAGGTACAGCCAGACAATCCCACGGTGCAGGGCCTGCTGGCGGACGCTGTCTCCTCGATGGAGGGGCGAGCCACCAAGGTCTTCGGCGCCGGCCGAACGGACGCCGGGGTTCACGCCCGGGGCCAGGGCGCCAGCTTCAGCAGCTCGTCCACCATTCCAGACCGTGGCTACCTGCTGGGCCTGAACGGGCACCTCCCCCGCGACATAGCCGTCTTGGATGTGCGCCAGACCCCGCCCGGCTTCCATGCTCGATTCTCCGCCAGGGGCAAGCACTACCGCTACTCCATCTGGAACGCACCCACCCGCCACCCGCTGATCACTCGCTTCGCCTGGCATCGGCACAAGCCACTGGACGACGAGGCCATGTCCCGTGCGGCGCAGCATCTGGTGGGGGAGCACGACTTCGACGCCTTCCGAGCCGCCGACTGCGAGCGAGAGAACGCCGTGCGACGGCTGTGGCGGGTTGAGGTGACCCGCCACCCGAACCTCATCTGGATCGACGTGGAGGGCACGGCCTTCCTCAAGCACATGGTGCGCACCATCGCCGGCAGCCTGGTCGAGGTGGGCCTTGGAAAGCGCCCTCCCGGCTGGATAGCCGAGGTGCTCGAGTCCACGGACCGCAGGCTCGCCGGACCCACGGCTCCTCCCCAGGGTCTCTGCCTGGAGAGGGTCTACTACCCGGAGATGGGAGACCTTATCCCGGGCTGACCGCCAGATGGATCTGCTCGGGCGCTCGGGCTTGCGCAAGGGGCTGGAAAACGGGAAACTGTCATGACCCATGCTCAGCTCCCCGAAGACATGGCGCCTCGACCTCTCCGCTCACGCCCGACAGGCCAACCACGTGCTGGCCACGGCGGTGGTGGTGTTCACCGGGGCCATCCTGCTGGGGAGGCTCACAGAGCCCTGGATGCTCTCCTGGGCCAGGTGGCTGGGCGACCACATGAGCGCGAGCGTGGTGGCTCTCCTCTTCGGCCCGTTCATAGTGGACCTTCCCAAGGTTACGCTCATACTGCTGGTGGCGTTCCCGCTGGGTAGGGTCAGCGCCCCCAGAAGCTGGCCCGCCGCTGTGGGGCTAACCCTCCTTGTGTACGGCTTCGACTTTGGCGTCGACTACGTGCTCGGCGCCCACCGGGTCACCTGGTTTCAGTGGCAGGCGGCGGTGGGGCGCGGTCTGCTCGCCGCTCTCACCACATTGGTAGTGGCGACCCTGGTGGCCAGGGGTCGGCGGGCAGCGGAACTAGCCGATGGGAAGGGCGCAGCCCTGGAGCCGGGCGACGCCGACTCCCGTGACAGCGACCATGAGGACGCCCAGGAGGACGGCTCCCAGGACGTCAGCGCTCCCCAGGAGCGCCTGCCCTGTAAGCGGAAGAGGTCCATCGGCGTTGGTAAGGGTGAGCCATGAGCGGGCCGGTCCCTGATGACGAGGCCGGTCTCGCCCTGGAGCGCGAGCAGATACAGCGAGCCCAGGCTGGTGACCGCGACGCCCTCAGACCGATCCTCGGGCGCTTCGGCCCGGTGCTCTACTCCGGGGTCATCCTGCCCAGGCTCGGAAACGAAGCGGACGCCGAGGACGTCTTGAAGGACACCATGATGGCAACCATCGAGCGCATACAGACATTCCGGTTCAAGGGCCGTAGCATCTACTACTGGATGCGACAGATCGCCATGAACAAGATAATCGATGTGCACCGGCGGCGACAACGAGGCGAGCGGCTCGTGGCTGCCCTGACCGTGGAGGCGGCCGCGGATCCGGCCCCCAGCGAGCGTGCGGACGAGGCGGTCATCTTCGCCGAGGAGCGCAGAATCAACCGGGAGCGTATCACCAGAACCCTGGAGGCCATCAACCCGCGGTACGCCGAGGCCATACGGCTGCGGCTCGTGGAGGAGCTGCCGCGACGCGACTGCGCTACCCGCATGGGTGTGTCGGTGGGCACCTTCGACGTGCTTTTTTTCAGGTCGGTCAAGTCCTTTCGGAAGAAGTTCCTGGAAGAATGACTGAGGACACAAAGGACATCCAGCTCCGACGAGAGCTGGCGTTGCTGGGCGAAGAGCCCGCCGATGACTCCGAGCTCGTCGCAGCCGAGCGGCTGGCGGCCAGGATGGAAGGGGCGCTCCACGTGGTCGACGCCGAGGGGGACGAGGCCGCCGGGCTCGCGGAGCTGCTCGCGGCCGCCGGGCTGGGCTCACGTGGAGCCTCCGGGAAGGGTGAGGAGGCCACCCTGCGAGCCCTCGATTCCATCTTCTCCAAGGAGGAGGGCGACACCCCGGATGTGTCGGACGGGGCCGACGAGCTGGAGCGCCGACGGGCGCACCTGCTGGCCCAGGGAGTCGACGGGCTGATTGCGGGCCTGGCCACCCCGCCCTTGACCTCGGATCAGGAAGACCTGCTCCACGTGACAGCGCTCATCCGCGCCTCGGTCCACTGCGCGCACCTCTCCCCTGCACGTCTGGAGTCCCTCGTGGAGAGCGCCTTCGGGGCGAAAACGACATCCTCTCCCCCAGTCCGTCGGGCCTGGATGGGCCGAGTAGCCATGGCGGCGGTGCTGGCGCTGCTCCTGCTGGGGTCGGGCCTGCTGGTGGGGAGCCAGCTCCAAGTCCGAACAAGGGAAGCTCGACCTGGGCCGATCCCCACTCGTCTCACCTCTCGCTCCACCAGGGACATCTTGCCGGGCGCATTTCCGCGGTCGCAAACAGCCGCAGAGCGCATCGACATCATATACCACGACCGGCTCCGCTCCTTCAGAGAGCTGAGCCTTGGGGGCGCCTCGGCGCCCGCGCCGGGGAGGCAACCATGAGGCGCCTCTGGCGAAAGCTGGCCCTGGCCCTTTCGGCCGCGACCCGGGCTGCGATCCTGTTCGCTGGTCTGGTCACCGGTCTCTCCGGCTGCTCGGGCGAGCGGGCCGGAAAACCAGGAGGGGGGCCTCCCCGGGTGGACCGGGCGCTCATGTCCTGCCTGGGTGCCATTCGAGCCTACCACCGGCAGGCCGACCTCCAGCTCGCCAGAAACAGGCCAGCAAAGGCCATCGATGCGGTGTCCGGCATTCTCTCCTTGGCCTGCTCCAGGCGCTCCAACCCCGAGATTCGCGAGGCGGTGCTGGACGCCTACGGCCGGCTGGCGCGGCTTCACATGGAGCGGGGGGAGCTGGACGAGGCGGCTCGCTGGCTGGCCAAAGGCATGGCCCGCAAGGGCCCCCCTTCCTTCTTCAGGGCCAACCTCCACATGGTCCGCGGAGATCTCCTGGACGCAAGGGCTCGAGCACTGGACAAGGCCGGCAAGGGGCGAGCGGCAGACGCGCTCAGGCGCAAGGCCATCGAGGCCTTCGAGGCCTCGGCCAGGATGAACCAGCGGCTACTAAATGAGGTGCTCAAGTGAGACGCGCTCTTTTCTCAAGGCTGGCCCTGTGGCTGCTGCTCCTCTCCATTGGCTGGGTGGCCAGTGGCTGTGCCTCCCCCGCCATGACAGCGTCTTCGGGTCAGATCCACGAGGCCAGTTGGCATATGGGCCGGCAGAAGGTCTCCGCCCGATCACGCACCATCTTTGCGTGGGAGGCCTATCAGACACGGCACGACTCCGCCCTGCTCTCCCTGATCTCACAAGGTGGCTCCAAGAGCGTCACCAGGAGCCAGCCCTCAGCGCCTCCACCGCCTGGCTCCACCCCCTCGCATCCGATGCCACGAACCTCCGGGGCTCCATCATCCACAGGAGGCCATGGTGGAACCTACTCCACCCGCCCATCTCGCCCTCCACTTCGCTGTCGCCGCATCTGCAGGCACGTCCGCGCCATCTGCTATGCCGCCAGGCGCATCTGCGAGCTCGCTCAGAGGCTGGGTGGGGAGCAGGCCCGGGCGGCCTGCGGCCGCGGCAGGGCCCGCTGCCACAGGGCCCGCCGTCGCTGCAGCGCGGCGGGCTGCAGAAGCTGCTCGAGCTAGGCCAGCCAGCGCCAGCGCACCCCTCCGGGGTTCGAGCGCACCCCTCCGGGGTTGATTCTCCGCAACTTCAGCGCACCCCTCCGGGGTTGGGCGCCCCCCTCCGGCGCCCCCCTCCGGGGTTGATTCTCCGCAACTTCGCCGGCGCCCCCCTCCGGGGTTGATTCTCCGCAACTTGGCCGCAGCTCCGCCGATACATCCAATATGACACTCGCTCGACAGATCCTCCCTGGCTCCACCTATCTCCTGTCAAGGCGTTGCACCCAGCGCCAGCTCCT
>JAJRWW010000649.1 GCA_024276595.1 Myxococcota bacterium | reverse complement strand
TGGCCTTCGACGTGGCCTTTGCCCTCGCATTGGCCCTGGCTCTCTTCTTGGCCAGGTGCTGGCGGTAGCTGGGGCCTTTGATATCTATGCGGATGGAGCTCATGGCCAGCCGGTCCAGGATCGCCGCTGCCAGGAATTCGACGCCAGCGCGGGCAGGTGCCACGAATCGGGGGCGGTAACCATGTACTGAATTTCCTTAGGGTCGGCGAAAGAATAACTCCCTGTTTTCAGCAAGGGGCGATTGTGTAGTTCCACTTGGGTAAGGCGGCGTCCATGGAGAGGGCGAGGTCGTGCATCTGGGCATCGGTGACCTTCACGTCCTTCTTGTAGCGTCTGCGGACGAGATGCGCTTTGACACGGAGCCCGGTGGTGGTGGTCGTCGTTCGTGCGTACTTAAGGATCGTCTCCAGGATGTCGAGAGGGCGGCCAGCCCAGTTCTTGCTGAGCTCGCTGAATAGGCGGTGCTCGATGGGTTCCACTTGGATGCGCCGGGCAGGTAGTGGGCGACGGTCAGGTTAATTTGGTGGCGTTCGCAAAGGTGGTGCTGTAGGCCGAACTTCCAGGCACGCGAGGCCGATCCGTTGCTACCACCTGAGCCAGGACCGGCGGTCGCCATTACAGGGGACGCACGGCGCCAGGCCGGATCGCGCTCCAGGCCCCTGCCCGCGCTGCTCGTCTTTCAGTGCTCCTGGTCGTACCCTCACCCTGCCAGCCAGGGCCGGCGGTCACCATGACAGCGGACGCGCGACGCCAGGCCGGATCGTCAGAAAACTGAGAGCCGCGGTGTGATCGGCGCGCCAACCCGCTGAGATCTAAGAGCCTCGGGTGGTACGGCTCTTGCGTGTCCGACCTTGGCATCGGGCCCTCTCCCCTGCTCGTAGTGCCTTGTCACCAGGAGCGGGAGACCCCGCTGAGGCAGCCATGAGACACTGTCATGACAACTGCATCCCTGCTGGTCTCGAGCACCGAGCAGCCTGCCCGGGCCGGGCTGTGCGCTCGCTCGCTCGCAACTGCCGGTCCCTGGGAGCCGCGCTCTGCGCCCTGATCGCCCTGGTTGCAGGCGCTGCCTGCGATGGCCGCACTATCTACGCCCTGCCCGACGGCAGCGCCAACAGCAACTACAACGGAAACTGGAACAGCAACTCGAACACCGGCGAGTGCGGGCAGGCGAGCGACTGCGTCATGGCGCTTCACTCGGACGCGTGCTGCGCCTGCCCAGTGGCTGCGAGCCGGGCCGACCTGGCCGCCGACCCCTGCCTGGTGCCCCTGGGCGAGACCGCGCCTGGCGAGTGTGCGGTTGAGTGCGCGGCCATGCTCTGCCCGTGGTGCGTGAGCGACCACTACACGGCCGACTGCCAGGCGGGCGAGTGCGTGACCCGTGAGGGCCGGTGCACCGAGGACACCGAGTGCGTGGCAGCCATCCGGGTGGACAACTGCTGCCAGGCCGCCTTCCCGGCCACGCGGGCTGACATTGCGGCTGATCCCTGCCTGATGCAGTGGTCAGGGTGGAGCTACTGGGGAGGCATCCCCCAGGAGTGCATGGACCGGTGGGACCCAATCTGCGACATGATCGACTGCGACTCTGAGCCCCCCTGGTCCCGGGCCGCTGCTTGCTCCCCGGACGGCTGCGTGTTCGTGCCCGAGTGCACCCAGCCAGGCGACTGTACCCTGATGATCGACCACCGCGACTGCTGCGCCTGCCCCACGGCGTGGCCCGCGTCCATGCAAGGCCACGACCCTTGCCTGGTGCCCATGGGTGGCTCGCCAGGGCCGGGCCGCATCCAGCCCGACTGCGACAACGTGCGCTGCGAGCCCTGCGGGGTGCCGGCAGGCGCGCTTTGCGAGCAGCAGACCTGTGTGGACGACCGGCTGTACCGGGGACGAGGACGCTAGCACCGGCCTGAAACCACACCCAAGCAAGGAGGCTCTGATGCGAATCTCAAGCTGCTCTCGCCCGCTCCTCACGGCCGTCGCCCTGGCGCTGGTCGCGGCCTGCGGCGGCCGCACCATCAGCAACGGCCCCATGGACCAAGACGCTGCCACCGGGCCAGATGCTGCCGCGGGGCCAGACGCTGCCACCGGGCCAGACGCTGCCACCCGGACCGACGGGGGCACCCAGTGCCAGCCCGACGAGTGGTGGGAGCTCACGCCCACGCCCCTCCAGTACTCGGCGCTGACCGTGCTAACCCAGATCCCGCCCCAGTCAAGCATCGCCCAGGGCATCTCGGTGCGCCTGAAAGCCATGGTGCCCGTGGGGGGCTGCGACCAGATGGCCGGGGTCTCGCCGAGCGCCTACTACGACACCCACCAGGTACACCTGAAGGGCTATGTATGGCGGTACCACGGCCCGGCCCTCTGCCCAGAGTTCGAGATGCTCGTGCCCGAGTTCCTCGCCCTGAGGAACCTCGATCCAGGCGTGTGGACCGTGTGGGACGACTTCTCCATGGACGGCCCCGGCCCGGACGACCCCATGGCCACCTTCTACGTGCGCGAGTGCCTGATGGGCGAGGACTGCGGCTGCGCCCTGTGGGACGGGATCCCTGGCGGCCCGGGTGACTCGTGCCGCTACGACTGCCAGTGCGAGTGGCCCCTGTCCCGCCTGTACGAGGGCATGCTGGATCCCCCCTACGACGGCGGCACCTGCGAGCGCACCTGCTCCACTCACAGCGACTGCCCCCTGCCCGAGGCCTGCACGATGGACGTTCTGGACATGCCCGCGGGCATATGCCACGGCTGGCGAGAGCAGGACGAGTGCGGCCCTGGCGTTGGCGACTGCCCTGCTGGCAGGTCCTGTGAAGCCTTTGGTGGTGGTCTCCCGGTACACATCTGCGTGCCCGACCCCACTAGCGTGTTCCCGGGCGACCCGTGCGCCGAGGACTGCGACTGCCAGCCCGGGTTCTCCTGCTCCCAGATATACGACACACAGGAGCGCACCTGCCAGATCAAGTGCCGCGGCAACGGCGACTGCCCCGACGGCCTCACCTGCGAAGACCCGGGCGGCTGGTTCGTCAACAACCAGGTCTGCGGCGCCTTCAACGACATTTAGAGCCTCGCTCCGCATCCAAGGCTGTGCTCCCTGATCGACGCCGGGGGCCCTCCAGGTGGCGCTGCAGACACTCCGGGTCCATGACGCCCTGCAGGGCCACTGGCCTGGGTATCTCAGCTCTTGCCGGCAGGTGACAGGTAGAGTGCTGCGTCCGGATACCGGACGATTGGGACGGAAATCCGGACGATTGGGACGGATAACCGGACGATGCGGCTACCCCTGAGCAAGGCGCTCGGGGATCCGTTCCTGCAAGCAGCATCGCCAAGCTTGCGCCGTAGGCTCTGACAAGTGCCCGTGCCTGGGGACCCGAGGGGATGCGGGAGGCAAAACAGGAGCTTACGGGGCCCTCGCCAGCCCCCTTGCGCATCCCAACCACGGTGGACACGACCGCCCAGAGACCTGCCAAGCGTCGCAAGCAGCCCGCCCGGCACGGTCGCTGCACCAGCGGCAGGCGATGCCGCCCGAGCGCGACCCATTTACTGGGGGCGACCCCCTCCCCCAG
>JAJRWW010000060.1 GCA_024276595.1 Myxococcota bacterium | reverse complement strand
GGGAGGGGGTCCCCGGGAGCTTTGCTTCCGGGGGAGGGGAACCGCAGAGTTCCCCTCTACGGTCAGACTAGCGAGGCCCCAGATAAGGGCAGAAACACCAACATCGGCGCCCACCCCTGGTCGACACCGCCGACGAGAATCTGTCGCAAATAAGTCAAGCTTTGGATAAGGCGCACGACGTGGCACGAACCAGCCGGCGCACGTGCGACGGCCGGCGACGAGTGTCGCCGGGCTGAGGGGAGGGGGTCCCCGGGAGCTTTGCTTCCGGGGGAGGGGAACCGCAGAGCTCCCCTCTACGGTCAGACTAGCGAGGCCCCAGATAAGGGCAGAAACACCAACATCGGCGCCCACCCCTGGTCGACACCGCCTCGTCGGTCTGAGGCGCAGCCTCGCTAGTTGAGCCCGACCACCGCCGCCGAATCGATCCGCAAGGTCAGGGCGCCCTGGGGTATGGGATCACCCGCGCGGAAGGTCATCTGAGCGTGGACAAAGAGCTTGAAGGGCACCTCCGGGGTGCGACAGTACTCGGTCAGGGCGGCGTCTCCATCCGGGTCCAGGACCACGTCCACCGTCTGACCCGAGGTGGCCGCCGGGATGGGATCGATGACACCAACGACCCGCACATCCGGGTCCAAAACCAGTGGCGAGTCGGGCAGATAGAGGCTGGCGACCGCGTCCGGAGCGATGTAGAGCGACACCGGGGGCGTGGCCAGGGTTAAGGTGTTCTCCAGCACCAGCATCCTCACGTAGCTAAACTGCACCGTTGTGAGCGAGGAGCCCCCGAGATCCGCCAGCTCTGGCACCTCGTTGGCCAGCTCCACCCTGGTGTGCAGCTCAAATTCCTGGGTGAACTGGCAGGCACCGTCGGTCTGGTTGCAGCTCGCCGAGTCCCCCAGCAGCTCCACGCACTGGAGAGTGTCGTCACAGGGAATCGTCGGCAGCACCGTGGGATCCACCAGCTCGCAGTCGCCGTCCTCGTTGCAAAACAGATCCTCGCTCATGGCAGCGCATGAGTCCACCGGGGAGGCGACACAGGGCTGAGACATCACTATCACCGCGGGGGGGGCGCTGTCGGGGCTGCCCGTGTCGAAGCGGAACTCCTTCTCTGGCAGCCTTATCTCGAAGTCGTCCACGTCGGAGCTGATGATGCAGCTCCCAAACCCGGATCCAGCGAGCACAAAGGCAAGGGGAATGGCAGTAAGAAGTCGAATCATAGTAGCAGCTCCTGAAAGTAGTAGCCCTCCGCCTGGCGAGCACTCGCCAGCTGGAGAGGAAGCACGGGGCAAAAAGCCGTACGCCGCGCCACGCCTTCACTTTAATAGGTAGCTGACAATCCCCACTTGCTCAAGTGGAGAGAGGCCCGGGGGTGAAAAGATCTGCCAGCACCTGCTCGGCAGCGGTGTAGGGATCCAGCTCCCGCTCGGCGATTCGCTGCACCAGGTGCGCGAGCCCCGAGCCCTCCTCGAGCCTGGCCAGGGCCTGGTCCAGCGCCATGGCTCGGAGAAGATCCTTGAGCCGGGTCTTTGCGCGCTCCAGGCGCCTCCTCCTCCCCTCCGCCTCCTGGTCGAGGGTGCGCCGGTGGGCCGCGAGGCCCTCC
This sequence comes from Myxococcota bacterium, assembly GCA_024276595.1. Classification (GTDB taxonomy): domain Bacteria; phylum Myxococcota_A; class Polyangia; order HGW-17; family JAJRWW01; genus JAJRWW01. The sequence continues at coordinate 3,770 of JAJRWW010000060.1, read as the reverse complement.
ACCAGCGCGTCGATACCTTCACCCCTTGTGGCCACAGCCTTGAGGATGGGAATCTCCCGGGCCTCGGCCGGCCTGAGATCCAGCATCATGGCCAGATCCGCCACGGTGCGGTCCGCGCCCTCCCGGTCGGCCTTGTTGACCACCAGCAGGTCGGCTATCTCCAGGATGCCCGCCTTGATGGCCTGAATCTCATCGCCGAGACCGGGGACCAGCACCACCACGGAGGTGTGGGCCGTGGAGACCACGTCCACCTCGTCCTGGCCAACCCCCACGGTCTCCACGATGACCACGTCGTTGCCCATGGCATCCATGACGGTGATGATATCCTGGGTGGATCGGCTCAGGCCGCCCAGGTGCCCGCGGGTGGCTAGGGACCTGATGAACACCCCGGGGTCCGTGGCGTGCCGCTGCATCCGGATGCGGTCGCCCAGGATGGCGCCCCCGGAAAAGGGGCTGCTCGGATCGATGGCCACCACGCCCACTCGCAGGCCCTGCTCCCGGTAGCGCCCGATGAGGCAATCCACAATGGTGGACTTGCCCGAGCCCGGGTTGCCAGTGACCCCGATCACGAAGGCCTTCCCGGTGGCAGGGTACAGCCTCTTGAGCTCATCCACGGCGCCGGGGATCTGGTCGTCCAGATCCCTCATTAGCCGAGCTGCCTGGGCCACGTCTCCCGCCAGCACCTCCTCCACCCGGCTCGGGGAGCCCGCAGGGGCTCTCGCGCCGGTCAACCTTCCACCCTCGGGCGCACGTTGGTCTCTATCCACTCGATGATCTCGGTGGTGGGGGTGCCCGGGGTGAAGATGGCGTCCACTCCCCCCTCCAGCAGCGCGGCCTTGTCCTCCTCTGGCACGATGCCCCACCCGAAGATGGGCAGGTCGGACACCCCACGCCGCTCCAGCGCCTCCTGCACCGCCGGGAAGAGGGTCATGTGAGCGCCGGACATGATCGAGAGGCCCACCAGGTCCACGGCCTCCTGCACCGCGGCCGCTGCGATCATGTCTGGAGTCTGGTGGAGGCCGGTGTAGATGACCTCGTACCCGGCGTCCACCAGGGCGCGGGCCACCACCTTCGCGCCCCGGTCGTGCCCGTCCAGACCGGGCTTGGCCACGAGGATCCGGATCTTTCGCTGACTACTCATTGGATCTCCTTGCTTGCTTTGGGCTCCCTGGCACGCACCCAGAGGCGACGGCCCGGTGCCACGGTGCCGTCCCCTGGACGCAGATCACACCATTCGGTCCTGGCGCCGGAGCAGCTCCCTGGCGATTACTATTCGCTGCACCTCGGATGTGCCCTCGTAGATGCGGGTCACCCGGGCGTCCCTCAGCAGCCGCTCTATGGGGTACTCCTTCACGTAGCCGTAGCCGCCGTGGACCTGGAGCATCCTGTCACATGCGCGCCAGGCCGCCTCGGATGCGTAGACCTTCGCCATGGAGGCCTCGAGGGTAAACGGGCGCTTGCGCTCCTTTAGCAGCGCAGCCCGGAGGGTGAGCAGGCGCGCGGCGTCCAGCTCCGTGGCCGTGTCCGCAAGCATCCACTGCAGCCCCTGGAAGGCCGTGAGGGGCTTGCCGAACTGCTTGCGCTCGGAGGCGTAGCCCAGCCCCTCCGAGAGAGCGGCCAGGCCGATCCCCAGCGCCTGGCTGGCCACGCCGATGCGCCCCCCGTCCAGGGCGACCATGGCCAGCTTGAACCCGTCTCCCAGGTCGCCCAGCAGCGCCTTCTCGGGGACAAAGCAGTCCTCGAAGGTGAGCGACACGGTGGATGAGCCCCGCAGCCCCATCTTGTCCTCGTGACGTCCAACGCCAAAGCCGTCGGCCCCCTTTTCCACCAGGAAGCAGCTTATCCCCTTGGCGCCCGCCGCCGGGTCCGTCTTGGCCCAGACCACGGTGACCCCGGAGACGTCGCCCGAGGTGATCCACTGCTTGGTGCCGCCCAGCACCCAGCCCCCCTCCACCCGCTCGGCTCTGGTGCGAAGGGACGCGGCGTCGGAGCCCGACTGCGGCTCGCTGAGGGCGAAGGAGCCGCTGACCATCTCCCCGTCGGTGATGCCGCGCACGTATCTAACCTTCTGCTCCTCGGTGCCGAACTGGCAGATGAGCTCTGCCACCATGTTCGTGACGGCCACGGCCACCGTCGTGGAGGCGCAGGCCCTGGCCAGCTCCGTGATCACGAGGCTGTAGGCCACCACGCCCGCCTCCATGCCTCCGTGCTCCTCGGGCACGTTCACCCCCAGCAGGCCGATGTCGGCCAGCGCCCGGAGCTCCCTGGTGGGGAAGATATCCTGCGCGTCCCGCTCGGCGGCCGCCGGAGCGAGCTCCCGCCTGGCGAACTGGCGGGCGGTGTCGCGAATTAGCTCCTGCTCGGTGGTAAGATCCAGATCCATGCCAGTCCTCCTGGGCTCCCGGGGTGCGGTCCCTGGCCGCCGCGTCCCGGGCCATGGCCCGGGACGCGAGACGCGGGACGCCTCACCCTAGAAGCTGTACGTTGCACGCGCCACCGAGCCGAGGGGGTCGGGGAAGGTCAACGCGGTTACCACCCTGGCCACGCAGGCGGCAAAGCCCGGGGGCAGCGGCTCGGGAGACACCACGCCCACTGTCTTCACTGCGCCGCCAGGGAGCACGTAGAAGGTCAAAGTGAACCTCCTGGGCTTGCCGCCCTTGCGGCAGGCCCGCAGCGCTCTCCGCCTTCTCTTCAAGGTGGGACGAGCCCTGCTCGCGTCCCAGTCCTTGGCGTCGGTGCCATCGTTGGCCAGGGTCATGGTGTATCGCACCTCGGCCTTGCCGCCCTCGGGCTTGACGAACCTCAGGCCCCGGGCCACGCGCAGGATGCAGCTCTCCATCTGCCAGTGCCCGAGCTGCGATCGCTCCAGGAGCACCTTGGTGGGCACGCCGTCGGTGCCGACCTCGAAGAAGAAGGTCATCTCCCCCCCCACATAAGAGAGCGACCCCATGTGCTTGCGGCGACAGGCCGCCACCTCCCGGTGCTTTTTTCGGAAGGCCCTCTCCACCGCGGCGCCGTCGATGGTGCCCCTGAGCCCGCTGATCTGGATGTCCGAGCCGGGGCGCATGGGTGGCGGCGACCCGACGCGCGGGTTGGCTGCGGAGCTGGCCGCGGCTGCGCGGCGCCGGGCATGGCGGGGCTGCCGCTGCCCGGGTCCACAGCCGACCCACGACAGGGCTGTCACGGTGGAAAAGGCGGCCAAGAGTGCACTGGGGGCGGTCATCTGGCAGAGGCTCCTTGTGGCGCTGCCCGGCGGGCAACCGATGTGGTCAGAGCTCCTCCAGGGTCAACCTGGGGAAGGAGTAGTCCATCCATCCTCCCCAGGTGGGGAAGATCCACTGGCGCACCTTCTCCAGGAAGCACCTGTTTAGCTCCGGCTCCTTGAACGTGTTTTTCAAAAACCAGACCTTCAGGGGGTGCTTCTTCCAACCGATGCGCACGGCGATGACGATGCTGCCACGCAGCTTGGTCTTGCCGGTCCTGCTGACGTAGTCGTTGTAGCACCGCTCCAGCTCCCCCTTCTGCGAGGCAAAAACCGCGTCCACCTGGGGGCGCGTGTCGGGATCCATGAGCTTCTCCGGTGGACCCGCTGGCCGTGGTGGTGGCTGCTCCACTGTGCGTGGCCTGGACTGCTCGGCGGTGGCAGGACCACAGGCAACGGCAAGGAGCATCGCTGCTAGCATCAATGGGATCAGGGAATATCGCATGTCTCCTCCTCCGGCGGCCCAACAAGCGGCCTCCCCCCTGGGGTTTCACCCCACGACAGGGGC
>JAJRWW010000648.1 GCA_024276595.1 Myxococcota bacterium | reverse complement strand
GGAGTCGGGGCGGATGCGGCGCCCTGCCGCGAGCAGCTCCTGCTGCTGGTGCTTGTAAAAGGGGATGTCCCCCTCTTTTTGGATCCGCTCGCCAGAGACCGGATCCACGTACAGCAGGTCCTCGATGACCTCCCCACCAGCCAGGGTCTTCTCCACAATCTCAGCCGCCCGCTCTGGCTTCACCTTCTGGTAGAAGATGTCGTCGGGGTAGATCACCATGAGCGAGCCCCGCTCGCAGAAGCCGTGGCAGCCGGTGGGCACGATCTCCACCCTCTCCGCCAGGCCCTGGCGCTCCACCTCGGCCTTCAGGGCTGAGGCGAGGTTGTCACACTTGTAGGCCTTGCAGCCAGTTCCAGTACACACCGAGACGACCTTGCGGCCGGGGTCGCGCCCCGCGAGCAAGCCCTCTCGATAGCTGTCGAGTTCCTTCAAGCTGCGAATCGGTTGCATGGGCCCTAGTCCTCTTTCCGCAGTTTCGTGATGAGGCGGCTCACCTTGGGGGAGGTCATGTTGCCCTGGTACTCGCCGTCCACGATGATGAGCGGCCCAAGGGCGCAGGCCCCAACGCAGTTGACCGTCTCCAGGGAGAACTGCTTGTCGGCGGTGGTCTCCCCGGCCTTGATCTCCAGCACTCGCTCCAGCTCCTCCACCAGCCTGGGCGCCCCGCGGACGTGGCAGGCGGTGCCCATGCAGACGGTGGTGATGTGCCTGCCCCGCTCCTCGAGGGAGAAGGCCGTGAAGAAGGTCGCCATGTAGGAGATGCGGCTCATGGAGACGCCGAGCTTCTCCGAGACGCGCTCCAGCGCCGGCCGCGGCAGGTAGTTGTACTCGGACTGGATGTCCATGAGCACGGCCAGCAGCGCCGACTCCTGGGCTCCGTTCGCTTCGATTATCTGGTCCACCCGGTCTTGCATGGGGTCACTCCTGGCTGGCTTCCGCCTTGGCGACGAGGGCGGCGTAGCGCTCCCGCAGCCCCTGCTGCAGCTCATCGATGAGGTCGTCGGTGAGGTGACGGAACCGCCCCTGCGACTCCAGGTACACCCGGAGCGGCTTGAGGTGGGGCACGTTCTGGGTGATGCGGTACTTGCCGTTCACCACCTCGTAAAGTGGAAATGCGGCGGTCTGCACCGCGAGGCGCCCCAGGCGGATGGCCAGCTCCGACGGGCAGCGCCACCCCGTGGGGCAGGGCGCGAACACGTGCACCAGGGCGGGCCCCCGCACCGCGTCGGCCTTCTTGAGCTTCTCCATGAAGTCGAAGGGGTAGCTCACCGAGGCGGTGGCAACGTAGGGGATGTGGTGAGCCACGGCGATCTCGGCGAGGGACTTCTTCCAGGTGGACTGTCCAAAGCTCCTGGCCCCCGCAGGGGAGGTGGTGGTGGAGGCACCAAAGGGCGTCCCGGAGCTGCGCTGGATGCCCGTGTTCATGTACGCCTCGTTGTCATAGCAGAGGTAGATCATGTCGTGGCCGCGCTCGAGGGCGCCGGAGATGGCCTGCAGGCCAATGTCCAGCGACCCGCCGTCACCGGCCTGGGCCAGCACGGTGATGCGACGCTGGGGGATCTTCCCCTTGCGCATGAGGGCCTTGAGCCCCGCCTCCACCCCGGAGGCCACCGCGGCGGAGTTCTCGAAGGCCACGTGGATCCAGGGCACCCCCCAGGCCGACTCCGGGTAGGAGGATGAGATGATCTCCATGCAGCCGGTGGAGTTGCAGATGATGGTGTCCGGGCCCAGGGCCTTGAGCATGTACCGCATCACCAGCGCCGGGGCACAGCCCTGGCAGGCCCTATGCCCTGGGGAAAACAGCTCCCGCTGGGGCAGCATCTTGGCGGCAAACACGTTGGTCAGTTCGGAGCTCATGCGCGCACCCCCAAAAGCTCGTACCCGGGTACAGGGCCTCCAGCGGCCACTGCCGCGCCCTTTTCGTACATCTGCTTGAAGTCACCCACGGTGACGTCCCTTCCGCCCAGGCCGGCGATGAACTCGATGACCTGGGGCCGGGTCTCCAGGCCGTAGAGGGCGGCCTTCACCTCGGAGGCCACCGGGCCGCCGGGACCTCCGGTGGAGAGGGCACGGTCGATGGCAATTATCACCTTGCGGCCACCGAGCGCGGCCTTCACCTCATCAAATGGGAAGGGGCGCCACAGCCGCAGTCGCACCAGGCCAACCTTCTTGCCCGCCTCCCTCAGCTCATCCACGGCCGTCATGCAGGTCTCCGAGATGCCGCCCATGGAGAGAAACACAATGTCGGCGTCATCGGCCTTGTACTGCTCCACGGGGTAGTACTGGCGCCCCACCACATCGGCCAGCTCTGACCACGCCTTGACCATGGTCGCCTTGGCGCCCAGGAGCGCCTCGTCGTGCGCCTTCCTGGTCTCCAGGTAGATGTCCGGGATACCCACCGGGCCGAAGGTCCACGGGTTGTCCACGTCCAGCCGATAGGGCGGGTCGTAGGGCGGAAGGAAGCGCCTTACCTCCTCAGGGCTCCACTCCTCCAGGGACTCCACCACGTGGCTGACAATGAACCCGTCGAAGTTGACCATGATGGGCAGCAACACACCGTGATCCTCTGCCACCCGGAAGGCCCACAGGATGTGGTCGTAGGCGTCTTGGCCATTCTCCACGAAGACCTGCAGCCAGCCCGTGTCGCGCTCCGCCATGACATCGCCGTGGTCGTTCCAGATGGAGATGGGCGCCGACAGGCTTCGGTTGGCGACTGCCATCACAATGGGCAGCCTCATGCCCGAGGCGATGAACAGGATCTCGTGCATGAGGGCCAGCCCCTGGGAGCTGGTGGCGGTGAAGGTGCGCGCCCCGGCGGCCACCGAGCCACAGCAGGTGGACATGGCGGTGTGCTCCGACTCCACGGGCACGAACTCCGCGTCCAGGTGGCCGTCGGCCACCAGCTCCGAAAGGTGCTCCACCACGTGGGTCTGGGGGGTGATGGGGTACGCGGAGACCACATCCACGTCGGCCATCATGGCCGCCTCGGCAATGCCGATGGATACTTCCTTGCCAATCCTGGTGCCCATCACTCCTCCTCCTGCTTCATGGAGATGCACTGCGTCACGCATTCCTGGGCGCAGATGCCGCACCCCTTGCAGTAGTCGAGGTTGGCCTGGTAGAGGCCCTCGTGGTCTGGCTTGATGCACGCCTCGGGGCAGAAGAGGTCGCACACCCCGCACCGGACGCACTTGTCGTGGTCCCAGATGGGCCGCGCCGAGCGCCAGCTACCTGTGAGGTTGTTTCGAGCGGACAGCGGCTCCTGGATGGGGCAGCCGGGTGGCAGATCTTTCCAGCCGGGTAGGGGTGCCATTTCAGTTCTCCTCCAGTACGACGGTCTCGTCGAAGGCCTTCCGGAAGGCGGCGATGTTGGGGGCGGCGATGCGTCCGAAGCGCTTCTTGAGGGCGTGCTCCAGGGCCTGAAGGTCCACAAGGGGCTTCTCATCCACGAGGGTGGCCTTGAGGAAGGCGCCGAGCATGCAGGTGTTGGTGATGGGTCGGCGGATGGTGCTCATGGCGATGGATAGCCCGTCCACCACTCCGAGCCGCCCCTCGAGCTTGAACTCGGCGCGGATATCCTCTGCGCTGCGGTGGGTGGCCACGACGATGGTCCCTCCCTCGGCGAGCCCATGGGCCACGTCCACCAGCTTCAGCAGCGAGGGATCCAGCACCAGGACACCGTTGGGGTTGTAGACCGCGCTGCGGTTGCGAATGGGCGCGTCGGAAACACGGGCAAAGGCCATCACCGGGGCGCCGCGCCGCTCCGGCCCGAAGCTGGGGAAGGCCTGGCCGTAGTTCCCCTCCTCGATGGCCGCGTGGGCGAGCATCTCCGCCGAGGTGACCGCGCCTTGACCTCCACGTCCGTGGAACCTGATCTCGAACATAGCAACTCCCTCTAGGTACAGAGCACTGCGGGTACGCCGCCCCTTGGCAGCCCCCGGGAGGACGACCCCCGGGCTATCACCTTTTCTCGAAGGGTTAGATCAATATCCGCGCCCACCCGGTATGTCAACGGCAAACGGCAGCCAAGCCAGGGTAGTGAACAGACCAAAACACCTTAGCCGTGAACGTGGGTTCACTCGCCGCCACTGCGTCTCCCCACCCGGTCCAATATCACGGGCGAATCGACGGCTGGAGACCGCCGCAGCGGCTGGCACGGCGATTGCTTTCTCCACACCTTTTCGGGTAGCTCTTCTCCGGTATCGAGGTCAAAAAATGAACCATGTTGTCTTCCCTTGGCGCGGCGTCACTGGCGCCAGCTTCACCCCTGCCGCCTTCGCGGCCCTGTTCCTGCTGTGGTCGGGCTGTAGCTCCAACGCCGCAAACGGCAACGACAACAACGCCCAGGATGCCCAGGTTAGCCAGGACGGCGAGCCAGGCGACGCCGAGACGCTGGACGGCGCCCAGGTCTCCGGGGACGCCTCCGGCACCGGGGGCGGCGCCATCTCCATCTACGTGCAGGGAGACCACACTCCAAAGACCTTTGACGACGGCCTGTCTGGGCAGACCCCCACGAGCTATGTCATCGCGCTCTCCGAGTACTGGATCCAGACATCCCTGGACGACCCGTCCCCTGTCTTTTGTTTCGAGCGAACCCCACCGGTGGAGGCTGACATGTCCCAGGACACCCTGGCCGGGATCTGTCAGACGGCCGCCCTCCCCTCAGCCGTCTACACCCACGGCCGCGTCAAGGTGGAGTGGGCCACCTACACCGTCACCGGAACCCTGCACTACAGCGGGATGCCCCTCCCGGGAGAGCTCACCTTCTTCCGCGCCTACTCCGACACCACCTACCTGGGCGAGGCCTACCTCGCGGGCGAGGGGACCATCACCTTCACCGGGGCCACCGAGGTGACCATCCCCACGTCCTACGATCCGCCCCAGCCCATCGCGGGCATCCGCATGGAGACCATCGACGGCTCCTTCTGGATGACCTTCCCCTACTCCACCCCGCTGGCCATCGACGAGTCCGACACCCGGCAGCACTGGGCTCGCTTTTGGTGGGAGGTGTATGAGGGCTTCCGCTGGGAGGACGCAGACACCCCTGGCTATGTTGCCGGAACCTGGGACGTGACCACGAACGTCTCGGAGACCGAGACGGTCATCTGGCCGGGTGTCACCGGCTACCACACCACCGCGTCCACCGATCCATAGCAACCTGCCAGGCCCTGGCCTCCCCTGCTCCTCCTGTCCCATGCCCCATGGGCCCGACCCTCCCCAATCGACACAAGTCACGGTATCACCTCTGCAGTGGGCGAACAAATGGCAGAAGTGAGCGTCGGCTTTCTTGCTGGGATGGTGCGTAGATCTTTCCCCTCCCCGTCTAATGGGCTATGACAGTTGCACCAGGACCCATGAGAACCCCTCTCCACAGGCTGACCCTGTTGATCCTTTCCGTGCTCTTGGCGGGCCCGGCCATGGCCCCCACCCGAGCGGCGGCCAGGACGAAGCGGCCAGGCGCGGTGGTCTATGCGGCCCGGCGCGGCAGGGCCATGGGGCTGCGCTACCAGCCCATTCGCTGGGGCAGAGCGTTCTGGCTCACCCGCTCCAAGACCTCCCCCACTGCGGTGCGCTGCACGTCCGACGGGCGCTTCGTGACATACGCCCTGGAGGGCAAGGTCTTTGCCAGGCGGCTCACCCGCCGGGGCAAGCCGCTGCTGCTGCATCGCCTGCCCACCTCCCTGTGGCAGCTCCACCAGCAGCAGGCCCGTACCTTTATCCAGGACAGCCCATCTGGCCGCTACGTGGCCCTGCCCGACCCCCAGGGGGTTCGGGTGTACGACCTCCACACCCGCAAGTCCCTGCTCATCAAGCCCCCCTCCACCCACGCTTCCCACTCCAAGGTGCGGATCATCCACCCCGCTCGCTGGTTGCCGGGCCGAGACAGCCTCATGTACCTGACCCTCTCGGGAGAGAAGGGAGCCGGGGAGGTCAAGGCCCGGGTGTTCGATCTCGTGCAGGGACGCCACACCCTCTGGTTCCCGGTGGTCACACGGCCGGTGACCGAGGTGGATGGCTACGACGCGGTCTGGGACAGCTCCGCCACCCGGGTGGCGCTGTCCTTGGCGGCACGACGAGGACGAAAACGCATCACCCTGCTGAAGGTGGTCTCCGTTCGCCCTTACAAGGAGCTGAAGCTCCCCCGGCGGCTGAGGGTGGGCCGTCTTCACGGCTTCGACCCACGGCTGGGCGACCTGGTCTTCACGGCGCGGCTGGGCCGCGGGGCGGCAAAGCTCTGGTCCTACTCGTTCACGCGCAGGCGCAGGCGACTGCTGGACATAGGCTACCTCGGCGCGGGCCGGTTCGTGCTGGGCTTCTACCCCTCCAGGCGGTCGGCCCTCATCGCCGCTCCCCTCCGGGGCAAGTGCCGAGGTCGCCAAAAGCTCATCAAGGCAAGCGTTCGTTTCCGCCAGCGGTCCCTGGTTCGCTGGGCCCGCTGGAGCGAGATCGTGGCCACCGACCCCACAGGATCCTGGTTCATCTTCCGCTCCGGCTCCACCTGCCACCACAAGAGACCGGTCCTGTACCTGATGCAGGCCGACGGCAACGGCCTGCTCAGAGACCTGCCAAGCCGCTTCGGGCGACTGCGCAGGGTCCCACCCACGGACGCGGCCCTCTGCCCTCGCCAGCATCCCGCTCGCCACCGCCGATCCCGCCGCCGTCGCCGCCGCCGACGACGAAGGTGAGCGCTGCCGGACCGAATGTCACAGACCGTCCCGCTGCTTTGGTGCCCCTTGCCTGAAGTGCCCCTTGCCTGGGAACCCCACGTGGAATAACAATGTGTCAGCGGCCGACCTGACGGCGCGAACCCGGAGGACAGGCTATGGCACTGGCTGCACAACAGATCGACTGCAGGGGATGCGGGGCCAAGGTGGACATCCACACCGGCATGCGCATGAAGACCTTTGTCTGCGAGTACTGCGGCTCGGTGTGCGACAACGAGAAGGTGGTGGCGGTGCAGAAGGCCCAGGACGCCCGGGAGAAGTACAGGCCATGGAGCCACCTGCGGCTGGGAATGAAGGCCAAGCTCCTGGGCCACGAGTACCAGATCGTGGGGCGCATCCGCGTGGAGGAGAAGGACTGGCACTGGGACGAGTGGTTCCTCATGGCCGAAACGGGCTTCCCCATCTTCCTGCAGGAGGACGAGGGGGAGTTCGCCATCTTCCGGGTGTACTACCCGACCTTGCCGGTGGACCCCAGGGAGCTGCACAAGGGCGACAAGGTCAAGCTGGACAAGAAGGGCACCAAGATGAAGGTGAAGGAGCGGGGCAAGGCCAAGATCGCCTTCATCGAGGGAGAGCTGACCTGGACCGCCAGGCCGGGCGAGAAGTTCAAGTACCTCGACGGCCGGAAGAAGGACACCCGCTTCTCGGTGGAGTGGAGCCGTGAGGAGATACAGTTTCTCAGGGGAGAGCGCCGCTCCGCAAAGAAGATCTACAGCCTTTTCGGGATCACCGAGCCCGTCCCTCCGGTGCCAGACGACGACGACTGGGATTGACCCCACCGGCCTGGCTGGCGCCTCCGCACCACAAGCCAACTCGAAGCTGTGTATCCCGGGGTGCGGGGTGACGTCGCCGGATGTGTGGTGACGGGTGGGGTGTGGTTGACAGGCGAGTAGCGCGGAGCCTAGAGGGTCTTGACCTTCTTGCAGGCGGACTGCTGACCCAGCCGGCACGACTTCTGAAGGAGCTTCTTGGCCTTGGCCGTGTCCTTGGGCACACCGTTGCCGTGCAGATACAGCGCTCCCAGGGCCATGCAGCCTAGCTTGTCATCTCCCTTGCACGCCTTGGTCAGCAGCTTCACGCCCTTGGCCTTGTCGGTTCCCAACGCCTTGAGCCCCAGGCTCGTGCAGGCACCAGCGCTCCCAGCATCGCACGCCCTGCTCAGCAGCGCCTGGACCTTCGCCGGATCCCTGGCCACGCCGCGGCCCGAACGGATCATCTTGGCCTGCATCTCGCAAGCGAAGGCCTCGCCCGCCTTGCACCCCTTCTCCATGAAGGCGTACGCCTTCTTGTCGTCCCGGCCCGCGCCCTTGAAGTACTTGCTCGCCGCCTTTACACAGGCTCTGCCGTTGCCCTTGTCGCAGTCGGCCTCGACATTTCCCGAGCCCTTGGGGGCCTTCTTCCCCATGGCCTTCTTCCCCATGGCCGTCTTGCAAATGGCCGCGCAGCCCTCCTTGGCCCTGGCCGCCTGCTCCTTGCACCTTGCCTCGCCCGGGCCGGAGCACTTGGCCTTGCGCTCACCCTCAATCTTGTCGCAGATCCGCAAGCATCGCTCGAGCTTGCTTCCCTTCTTCTTGTCCTTGCACGCGCTTGATCCAAAGATCAATACACTCACCGTGAAACCTACCATCACTTGCCTGATCATCCGGTCCGGTCCTTCCATGAGCTTGAGCCCACCACGTAGTTGAGCCCTGCTAGGCGCTTGGCCCCGCCAGGGCAAAAAACGCAAAGCTAGATAAAACCGCCAGCCGAGTCAATGCTCCCTGGCCCGGCTACCTTCTGGTGTTGGGGC
>JAJRWW010000647.1 GCA_024276595.1 Myxococcota bacterium | reverse complement strand
TCGAGCACCCCATCCACCCTGGCGTAGTACACCGGCGAGCTGTCGGCAGAGACGAGCATAACTCGACCATTTGTCACCAGCAGGTTGATCTGCGTCTCTCCTCCACCGGCGTCTGCCACGAACCGCTCCACCGTACGGAACGTGTTGCGCATGGCCTTGGCGAGCACCTCCGCCGGGAGATCGTGGGTGTCCAGGTATCCGTCGTCGTACAGAAACGCCAGAAACAGGTGGAACAGGTGCTCGGAGTCGGTGACCCCCCGGATGTTGCGACGCAAAAAGCCCGGTATGGAGTTGACAATCCATGGGCGTATCTGGTCGAAGCGGGAGACATAGCCTCGATGGGCGCAGGACCAGGTGCGGAACCTGAACGGCTGGGTGTTCTCCGGGATGGTGGAGCCCATCTTGAGGCCGCGCACGCTCCCCACGATGGCGTTGGCCCCGATCCCCTCGATGCGCTTGAAAAAGTCCAGCGGGCCCATGTGTCGGGGGCGGCGCTTGCTCAGCACGTCTGTCTGCAGGTGGTGGGCCATTCCCCAGCCAAAGGGGCTCTCCGCCTCGGAGACCTGCAGCAGCTCTCTGAAGGGGTACATCGCGTGGGAGATGAGGTGAGCTTCGTTTGTCAAGCAGCCAAAAAGCTTGCTCATGGGCACTCCGTGTAGGTGGGACGGCTCATGGAGCGTTGGAGACGTCCTCGCCAGACGAGGGACGGCGTGATGGGGCAGGGGAGGCGGCGGCCCCGTCCTCCCTCATGCTCTCGAGGATGATCCGGCGGGTCTTCCGATCAGCCACCCGCCTCACGTAGATACGTAGAAACAGGATCAGCAGCACGAAGACGAAGAGGACCACGAAGAGCGCCGTCCAAAACCCCGAGCCCCTGGACACACCCTCGCGAAAACCGGTATCCAGGTCCATGTAGTTGACCAGATCCTGCATTCCCGGAGGGGTCTTGCCCATCTTGTCCAAGCTCCGCTTCCCTTCAGCGGCGACATGGCTCGCGCGCCGCATGAATCTCGATGCACTAGTATGCCGCGAACAACTGTATAAGGCCACAGATTAGGCCCGTCAACCTGTGGCCAGAGCCCGCTCCCCGTGCGAGGCTCGCCTGGCTCGCCCGTGGCGCAGGGCGCGTTGATAATCCATGGAAATGGCGCTATCTTTCCATTGCCTCTAGAGCGCCCATGGCGGCAAAGTAGGCTGCCCCGTGCATGTTTTTTGCCCGGGTGGCGTCCAAGAGGGTACGAACACTCGGCGCGTCCCCGGGGCGCGCTCAGGAGGTTGCCGATGTCAAAGATAAAGCTAGTTACGAGTGGCTCGTTGGTGCTTGCGCTCATGGTCCTGGCCCCGTCGGTGGCACAGGCCAGGAAGGTGTTCCTCAACGGGCTGAACCTGGACTCAGTGGACCTGCCGGCGGTCACCCTCAAGGGGTGCGACGTGCACATCGACGCCAAGGGGAACATCCACATCACTGCCAAGGGCTACAAGGTCCAGGTGGCTGGCTCCTCCCCCTCTGCTCGCAGGGCTTCCGCCGGCTCAGGCACCTACAAGACGGTGGGTAGCCGCACGAGCAGGTACTACCTTGTGAGCTTCTTCAACAAGAAGGGAGCCACCCAGTACGACATCGAGGTGTTCATCAATGGGAAGATGATCCGTCGAATCCGCGCTCGCAACGACCAGGTCGCCATCGACATCACCCGCTACGTCAAGCGTGGAAAAAAGAACGAGGTCATCTTCGTCTCCCGGAAGAACTACTCTGGCAAGGGGCGCCTCAGCGCATCGACCATGGACTACTTCCGGGTCGTGATCGGCGCGGGCTTCGAGTCTCGCGGCCAGATAGTGCTCAAGCGCTCCCTCATCGAGACCCGGAGGACGGCAGCCCAGACCCGAAGCGTGGTCACCGAGAAGCACTACGTCATCTTCCGCTGACCCCGTCGCCAGCCGCTGTCGGGCGCGCAGCCCCACAAGTCGAGATCGCTCCCTCGAGCCAGCATCCAGGCCACTGCCTCCATGTCAGGCTTCACAGCCACGCTTTCCCTATTGACAGGAGCATCGCACTCCTGTTACGGCTCTGCAACCATTCAGGTTTTCAATGAGAGCTCTACTGGGCACAAGGGTCTGTCTGCTTTCTTCGCTGCTGGTGCTCCTGGCAGGCTGCCCCGGCACGCCCAGGCGCAACCCCAGGGCCTCCATGACCTACTTCAAGCTGGGGCACGACTACTTCAAGCGTGCCCTCAGGTCTTCGAATGCAGCGGGGCGTAATCGTTATGTAAACGTCGCGCTCGTGGAGCTGAGGAAGTCTCTCCGTAAAGACCCCAGGAACCACCACGCCCATTTCCTCGTGGCCCTGATCTACATGTACAAGGGCCAGCGCTCCGTGGAGGAGATGGAGGTCTTGCAGTGCGTCAAGGGCCCTGAAGCTCGCACCTACCGCAAGGAGGCCCATGGGCTCATGGGACAGGCGCTCCACCATTTCCGGCGCGCCTATGAGCTCCGCAAGTCAACGGACTCCAGGATCGCCCTCAACCTGAGCTCGGTGCTGCTATACTTCAAGCGGTATGCCGAGGCGGAGTCCCTCGCCCGAAAGGCCCTCTCGGACATCGCCTACCAGACCCCCTACCTGGCCCGGAGCAACATCGGCAGGGCACAGCTCAACAGGGGGCGCCTCGTCTCGGCCCTCCGGAATCTCAAGCAGGCCGTGTTTCGTGAGCCCCGTTTTTGCCCTGGCCATTACTGGCTGGGGCGAGTAGTATTCGCGCAGAAAGAATACGCGTCCGCGGCAAAGCATTTCCAGCAGGCATTGCGCTGCTGCCGCCGGGAGAAGATCGCCCCAATCCAGGCTGCCCTGCTTTACCTGGGCATGGCCTTGGCTCGTGTGGGCAAGCGACCGGAGGCCCTTGCAGTGTTTGGAAAATGTGTCAAGCAGGCTCCCAGGAGCTGTGTGGCCAGGCGCTGTAGCCGCAACATCGAGACCGCATCAGGGAGAAAACCTTGAGCAAGCAGGACAACAAAGACTCCATTGCCACCGTGGGTGCTCATCTCCGTCGGGAGCGGGAGCTCCGCGGAGTCGACCTGGAAGAGGTGTCGCGAGTCACCCGAGTGGGTCTCGCCTACCTCGAGAAGATCGAGGAAGACCTCTTCGAGGATCTCCCGGCGGATGTGTACACACGTGGATACATCCGGGCCTACGCCCGCTTCCTGGGCACGGACGCCGATCACTGCATCGAGCTGCTCAGAGCCCAGTCCCCCGGGCGCCCGGTGTCGCCAGCGGCCGCTTTCTCGGAACGCTTTGCCTCCACCTCGGCTCCTCTGCCCTCGCTGGCCCAGGACACATCCGATGCTCCCCTCCCACCCGACGCCAGCGCGAGCGCCGGAGGACGACCGTCCACCATCAGGGGCGGCGGAGGTGCCCGTGGTCGAATGGGGCTGGCCCTGGTCATCGTCATGCTCTTTTTTGCGGCCCTTCTGATTATTGGGGTCTACTACGTCAACCGCACCGACACTCCCGGCTCGGACGGGGTAAAGAAAACCCCCGCCGCCAAGAACGAAAAGGACACCGGGTTTTTCCTCGACAGCTAGCGGGCCTGGATCCACGTCCCGGCTGGTCGAGCTTCTTCCAGACAGGCACCGAGCCAGCCTCTGTGCTGGCGTCACGACATTCGATCTGTCCGCTGCACGGGCCGCCTCCGGTTCGTAGGGACGTAAGGCCATGTTGAGCCCCAAGCTACAGCTTCTGGTCTCCACGGTAGCTCGCCTCCTCCGGAGAGGGGCGGGCCAGTCCCTTCAGAAGGTGCTCCGCAAGCAGCGCTCCGAGGACGTGGCGGTCATCCTGCGCCACGTCACCCCCGGGCAGTGGAGGCCCATCTTCGACGCCTGCCCGGACGACGAGTTCAGGGCGGAGGTGCTGGCAGAGGTGGACGAGCAGGTGGCGGTGGAGCTCATCGCCAACATGCCCCTGGAGCGGGTCGTGGAGCTGTTCGGGCTCATGGACCCCGACGACCAGGCGGACATCCTGGGCAGCCTGGACGAGGAGAAGCAGGCCGAGATTCTCGCCGCCATGGAGGCCGACCATGGTGAGGAGGTGGAGGAGCTCCTCAACTACAACGAGGAGACCGCCGGCGGCATCATGAACCCGGTCTTCTTTGCGTTGCCCAGGGAGACCACCGCCGAGGAGGCCATCCGGGCGCTGCGCACCGCCGAGCGGGTGGAGATGGCTTTCTATATCTACGTGGTCAACGACGACGGCCAGCTAGTGGGGGTGGCCTCCCTACGGCAGCTCGTGACCACGAGCCCCGAGACCCCCCTCGAGGATCTCATGACCGCGGACGTGGTGGCCGTGAACCCGGAGATGGATCAGGAGGAGGTGGCGCGGCTCGCCTCTCGATACGGCTTCCTGGCGATCCCGGTGGTGGACGAGGGCAGGCGTCTGCTGGGCATCGTCACCATCGACGACGTGATCGATGTCATCAAGGAGGAGGCCACGGAGGACATCCTGAGGATGGCCGGAGCCGATGGCGACCTGCTGGAGACGGGCTCCTCGCTCCGCCAACACATCCGTAGCAGGGTGGGCTGGCTGGTGGCCTCGGCTGGCGGCGGGCTCGTGGCTGCCATGCTCATGGGGGTCTTTGAAAAGGAGCTCGCCAAGATCCTCCCCCTGGCGTTCTTCGTGCCCGTGGTAATAGGCATGGGCGGAAACGTGGGCACCCAGTCCTCCACGATAGTGGTCCGCGGGCTGGCCATGGGTCGTATCGATGTCAAGCGGCTCTGGCGGGTCATCGGCAGGGAGTCGGTGGTGGGAGCCGTGCTCGGGCTCATCTACGGCTCCCTGGTGGGCATCTTCGGAATGATCGCCTTCTCCGGCGGGGGTGTGGGCTGGAGCGCGCTGCAGCTTGGCGGCACGGTGGCCCTGTCCGTGCTGGGCTCCATGACCCTGGCCGCCTGCGTGGGCTCCTTCATCCCCCTGGTGATGGAGCGGCTGCACATCGACCCGGCCGTGGCCACGGGTCCTTTCGTCACCACCGCTGTCGACATTCTGGGCATCCTGATATACTTCAACATCGCCAAGAGCGTCATCCCGCTCTAGCCCTAACGGCTCGCGGCTGGTGCTGGCGCTCCAGGAGGTGCTCGGAATGACCTGCTCGCAGAACGTCGGCTCCCTGCTCGTCCTGGCGCCAGCAACGCTCATCTTCGAGCCCGACGACTGCCCCCAGCGCCCCGAGATGACATGGGATGGCCACTCCATCGGCCTGGACTTCACCGCGGTGCCGGCCGCGATCCTGGGCCCGCTTCCCTGAGGGGCTCTGGGGCCCGCGTCCACCATGGATCCTGTCTGCACTCGGGCACTTCTCCTGAAGCAGGTGAGCTACGGGGAGTCCGACCGGGTGGTCACGCTCCTTACAGAGGATCAGGGCAAGATCTCGGCCATGGCCCGGGGAGCGAGACGCAGCCGCAAGCGTTTCGGAGCGGCCCTGGCCCTGTTCGTGCTGGCCGAGGCCGAGCTGCGCAGGCGCTCCTCCAGCTCTCTGCAGACGCTGTCGGCATACCACGCCCTCGAGACCCACGCGGGGATCTCACGGGACATCGCCACCATCACACACGCCAGCTACGCAACTGAGCTGGTGGAGGCTCTCAGCCCAAAGGAGCAGCCCGACCCGGCGGTATTCGAGCTGCTCCTCCAGATGTACGGAATCCTTGCCCGAGAACCGCCCACGGGGGAGCGCCTGCGGATCTTCGAGCTGACCCTTCTGCGGCACGTGGGGCTGGCGCCTCAGCTCGACGCCTGCGTGGGCTGTGGGCGGAGCGTGCTCATGGAGACGGACGGCCTGGGCATGGACGCCCTTCGCGGCGGGGTTTTGTGCGGGGGCTGCAAGCGACCCGAGCAGGCCGTGCACACCGACACCTGCCAGACCATGTTCGAGCTGGGGCAGCTCGACCTGGCGGCAGCCAGCGACATCCATCTCCCCAGCCGCATCCAGGCGGAGCTCCGGAGCACCATGTGTG
>JAJRWW010000646.1 GCA_024276595.1 Myxococcota bacterium | reverse complement strand
GGATCCCCTCCGATGCGGGGCCGCCCGTGTGCGGTGACGGGATCCTCGCTCAGGGGGAGGCCTGCGATGACGGCAACAGCACCGGGGGTGACGGCTGCAGCGCCGACTGCCTCTCCGTGGAGGAGCGTTGGGCGTGTCCGGATCCTGGGAGCCCTTGTGTTCTGGTGGTGATCTGTGGCAACGCGCGCATCGAGGGGTACGAGACCTGCGACGATCACAACACAGCCTCAGGCGACGGATGCTCGGCGGACTGCCATCTGGAGCCGGGGTGGACATGTCCAGTACCGGGCGCGGGCTGCGTGGCGGCAGCTTGTGGCGACGGGCTCCTTGCCGGGCTGGAGGTGTGCGATGATGGCAACGCCACTGACGGCGACGGCTGTGACAGCGACTGCCATCTGGAGCCGGGGTATGCGTGCCCCAACCCCAACCAGCCCTGTACCCCCACCACCTGCGGCGACGGGGTTGCGGAGGGCTCAGAGGAGTGCGACGACGGAAACCCTGAGGTGGGGGACGGCTGTGCCCCCGACTGCACCCGGGAGCCCGACTGCATCAACGGGGTCTGCTCTGCCGTCTGCGGGGACGGCGTGGTTTGGTCTCCTGAGCAGTGCGACGACGGGAACACCACCTCTGGAGACGGCTGCTCCGCTAGCTGCACAGTGGAGATTGGGTTCGAGTGCCAGCAGGTGGTGCAGCCGGATCCTCCCGAGGTGTACCTGCCGGTCACCATCCGTGACTTCATCGCCGGTTGCGGTCCGAGCCGGCGTCTGCTCGACAGCGAGCCCGGATCCACGCCGCCTTTTGGCCACCCCGACTTCGAGTGCTTTCTCAATGGCCTCACTCCCGGAATGGTGGCCGCGACCCTCGGCCCCGGTGGCAAGCCCCAGTGGGTGGCCATCAACGGTACCGACAGCCAGGCCTCCTTCGACCTGTGGTACGTGTCCAGCTCGAGCTACAATCGCACCTTTGCTCAGCAGCTCGTGCTGCCGGGGCTGGGCAACGGGGCCTTCCAGTTCTCCGACTCGTCGTTCTTCCCCTTGGACACCCTGGGGTTCGTGACCGAAACCTGCGGCGGCTCACCCTGCGAGCCCCTGCGCAGCGGTGGGCACAACTTTCATTTCACCTCCGAGACCCACTACTGGTTCGAGTACAGCGGCACCGAGCTGCTGGACTTCACCGGGGATGACGACGTGTGGGTCTTCATCAACGGCCACCTGGCGGTGGACCTGGGCGGTGTGCACAGCGCCCTGAACGGCTCGGTGGACCTGGGAGACTCGGCCGTGGCGACCTCGCTGGGGCTGACCATCGGAGGCATCTACGAGGCCGTGGTCTTCCAGGCCGAGCGGCACACCACCGCCTCCAGCTACACGCTCACCCTCACCAACTTCAACCGGGCGCCCTCTGTTTGTACGTCGGTTTGTGGTGATGGGGTGGTCAGCTCTCTGGAGGCCTGTGACGACGGCACCAACGACGGCAGCTATGGGGGCTGCACGCCGGACTGCCGCTTTGGTCCCTACTGTGGCGACGGGATCCTGCAGCCCGAGCATGGCGAGGTGTGCGACGACGGCCTCAACCTTGGTGGCAATGCCAGCGCCTGCGCACCTGGCTGTCAGTCCTTTGGCTCCTCCTGCGGAGACGGTGTGGTCCAGACAGATGCCGGGGAGCAGTGCGACGACGGAAACACCACCTCTGGCGACGGCTGCTCCTCCACCTGTCGGATCGAGGTGGACTGACCCTACGGCTCCAGCAGGTCCTCCAGGCCCTGGCCTCGGATGGGCTCAGCTAACGAGGCAGCGCTTCAGACCGAGGAATCGGTGCGGTCTTGGGATGGGCGTCGGTAGCAGAGGCACCCCCAGGATCTACGGGGGTGCGGGGAAAGCCCTCTGCGGACCGGGCGCCGGCCTCGATGAGCTCCATGAGGGCCAGGGCGACCTCCTCCCGGTAGGGTCTGGCCGCCACCTGTACCCCCAGGGGGAGACCCGCGCCCGCTGCGGCGATGGCCATGACCTTCTTCTCCACCCTGTCGAGCCCGGGAAGCGTGGCGGCCGCGGCCTCTGCCGCCTCCGAGGCCCGCACCCGGGTCACTGGCACCACCCCCGCGGGGAAGTTGAGGAGGGTCCAGCGGAAGGCGTACGAGAGCGAGAGGGTGAAGTCTCCCGACTCCCGGTGGCCCATGGCAGGCACGACGTGCGGGGGGCAGATGACAGCGTCCAGGCGGTGGGCATTCCAGGCGTCGAACTCTGCCAGGCGCAGAGCGGTGCGGTCACGGGTCAGCCTCCAGAGGTGCTCCACCCGCTTCTCCCCCAGGGACTCGAGCAGGCGAGCCAGGCGGGTCTCCCCGATCCTGTCCAGCACCAGAGCCATGGCCTTGCGGGCCATGGCCGGCAGCCGGAGGGTCGCACGGGAAGGCCTGAGCTGGGGGCTGATGGCCTCGCCATGGAGCTGCGCGTCAATTGTTCGCCCCCCGTCTGCGGAGATGGCCCCGAGCCAGATGTAGATGAGCGCGTGGGGTGCCGGAGGCAGGTACTCCACCACGGTCACGCCCGCGGCCTTCAAGATGGCGCAGGCCTCCCGCACCGCCCGCTGCACCGCGGGGGCCGGCGTCAGGTATCCGTCGTCGGAGAACACCCCAACCCTGAGCGACTCGGGCCGCAGGGAGCCGGGGTCGCCCCAAGGTAGCGGAGCCACCGCTGGATCCAGCTCCGCCAGGCGGACGGGAGACACCGCCCCCAGCAGCAGCCGCAGATCCCCTGTTGTGCGGGCCATGGGGCCCATCTGTGCACGCACCAGCTCCTGGCCGGGCACGGCGCTGTTGGAGCCCCGATTGGACCACCGGTCCAGGGTGGGCTTTATCCCCGCAAGCCCACAGAAATGGGCCGGGATGCGAATTGAGCCTCCGATGTCCGTGCCCACACCGCAGGGGCTCAGGCCCGAGGCGATGGCCGCGGCCTCTCCGCCGCTGGAGCCCCCTGGGACCCTGGAGGTGTTCCAGGGGTTTGATGTCGCTCCCCAGATGGCGTTCTCTGTCTCCTGCGCGAGCAAAAGCTGCGGCACGTTGGTCTTGCCCAGGATCAATCCGCCCGCGTCCTTGAGAAGGCGCACCACCGGAGCGTCCTCCAAGGAGGGCTGATTCCTTCGAGCCGCAAGCCCCATGGTCGAGTCTGTGCCCACCAGGTCGATGCTCTCCTTGATGGTCATGGGGAGCCCGTGCAGCGGGCCGAGGCTCTCCCCTCTGCGACGCGCTGCGTCCGCGGCCCTGGCCTCTGCCAGGAGATCCTCATGGCGGCGGTGCACGAAGCAGCCGAGCTCGGGTTCCAGCGCGTCGGCTCGGTCGGAAAGGGCACGCACGATCTCCTCGGAGGAGATCTCCCCGGACCCCAGGTGCTGCAGCAGCTCGGTGGCGGTCAGCTCGTGAATCAACATGCCGGCATGGTACCACCTGCCCGCCCAAAGACGAAGACCCCTGCATGGCATCCATTTGATCACAGACGTTCCCCGCTGGCGCCGCGAGCGCAGCATCCTCGCCAGAGCGGCGCTCTCGGCGTGGTCGGCCCGGCCGGCGCTGGCTACGTGTCGTAAGGTGGAGTGGATCAGTCGAGGTGGTAGCAGCACCGAAAGCCGATTCTTCGTGAATAGT
>JAJRWW010000059.1 GCA_024276595.1 Myxococcota bacterium | reverse complement strand
GGGCCTGCCGGTCCCACTGCAAAAAAAACGGCCGCTTTTTCCACAATCCTTTGACAACTGCTTCAGGTGTTGTGGGTCACAGCGGCTGAAATACGCCTCTTTCTTGGGCACTCACGGAAAGTTGCCTGCCAGCCCACTTCGCGGTAGACTGACTGGCAGATGGACGAACCCACGCAAGATAGATAACGCTTTGATTTTCACAGGGTATTTCCAATCATCGGGGTTGCGATCTTGAGGCAGTCAGCGGGCGAGCAGCTACTGTTCGGATTTTCAGGTCGGCCCCAGCAGGGCCCCCGGCGTCGCCGCTCGTCCACCCGCGGCCGGGCCCCGAGAAACGCCCGCCCCACCCCTCGCGAGAATGCCCGCCAGGGTAAGCTCCCGCTGGCCCGCAAGATAGACGAGGCGGCTCGCCTGCGCCTGGAGCGACGCATCGGCGCTCACCTGCGCGGCGAGCTGGAGGTCACCGTCACGGACAACCGCTACAGCATCATCTCCGTGAAGCGGGCCAGGGGGCGGTTCGAGGCCCGGCTGCACCACATGTTCGTGGACGCCGAGCCCAGGATCGTGCGGGCGCTGGCCCGGTACATTGCGCGCAACGACGCCGAGGCGTCCGCCCTCATCAACGCCTTCATCGACAAGCACCAGCACAAGATTCGCCACTCCCTGCCGCCGCCCAGGCGACCGCCGAAGCTAAGCACCGTGGGTCAGTTCTTTGACCTCCAGGAGATCTTCGACAGCCTGAACGAGCGCTACTTCGGGGGGCGCATCCAGGCTGCCATCACCTGGGGCAGGCGCAGCAATCGACCGGCCCGGCGCCACCGAAGCGTCAAGATGGGCTCCTACGCCATCGAGGACCGGTTGATTCGCATCCACTCCTCCCTGGATCGCTCCTTTGTGCCGCGGTTCTTCCTGGAGTCGGTGGTCTTCCACGAGATGCTCCACGAGGTGCACGAGATCCCGGTCGTCAACGGCCGTCACCACTTCCACACCCCAGCCTTCCGCGCCCACGAGGCGCAGTTCGAGTGGGCAGAGGCCTCCGAGCGCTGGGAGCGGGAGAACCTCAACCGGCTGCTGTACTTCTGACCTGTGCTGCAGGCGTGGTGGGCTAGAGGCAGATACCGTAGTCGGTGTTGGGGATCTCGGTGCAGAGCACCGCGCCGCACTCCGTGTCGTTGCCGGCGTGGCACAGGGGGTAGCAGGTCCCGCTGCCCACCGGGCCGAAGCAGGTCATGCCGGGCTGGCACGCGTAGTCGTCCGTGCACAGGGAGCCAGCGGGGAGGGAGCCGGCCCCGGACACGCAGAAGGTCAGCCCTCCCCCGGTGCGGTCCAGGTAGCAGTCCTCTCCGGCTCCACAGCCGCTGTTTGTCACCGGGTCGCAGCCATCCGCCGGGGCGCATAGGTAGGCGTTGCCCCCACCGGCGAGGGCCACCGAGTAGGTGCACTTGCCGTTGAGACAGGGCGCCCCCAGCTCCTCGCAGAAGGGGAGGCAGACAAAGCTCCCCGGCTCTGCGGCGTCGCTGCAGAGCGACCAGAGGGAGCAGTCGTCTGCGCAGCGGTCGGGCGAGGAGCAGGTGCGCGTGTTGGAGCAGGCAGAGTAGGCCGAGGTGAAGCCCGCCGGCGCGCAGCCAACGTGGCTCTGGCTGTCGACGAGGGTGCATTTCTGACCGCTCCCGCAGGTCTGCTGGAGCAGCAGGTCGTCAGGCTGGCAGCTCACCGCGGCGTCAGGTGAGACCCGCGCGTCCCCGCCCCCGTCGGGGAGGACAGAGTTGTTGTTGACGCCGGAGTCCTCCGACGAGAGTGGCTGCTCCAGGCAGGCGCCCGCCGAGCTGGATGCCAGCAGCAACATGGGAATCAGAGCAAGACCTCGTCGCGTCACTGAGGGACCTCCAGGGGTGCAAGGGACCAGGGGATCTCGGTCAGTATACGACGGCACGGGGGCTGGCTGTCAACTCAGCGCGTGGGGCGAGCGCCCTTTGCCGTGGAGCCCCTGGAGTACCCTGCGTCCCGGAGCATCTGGTCTGCCAGCCTGGAGGCTGCACCCTGGCCCACTGCCGCGTCCGGGTCCTCCTGATAGGTGCTGCCCAGCCACAGGTGCACCCGGGGCACGGGAGAGGCCAGGAGCACGGGAGGTCGCAGGCTCACAAAGGCCGGGAGGCGGTTCGAGGGAAGGCGATCGGGTGGCTGGGGCATGAGCGCGAGCCCCGCGGGCCCCGCCACCACCTGGCTCGTCTCCAGCGGCTTGCCATCCAGGCGCAGGGCCAGCCTGATGGACGAGGAGGGGCAGCCCCGCAGCTCCACCTCGGCCTCTGCTGGTCGGCCGCCGGTGTTGGCGAGGCGCAGCTCCAGCCTGCCAGAGCGCTGCGAGGTGGCGCTGGAGCTGGAGCCCAGCAGACCGCGCAGCAGGAGCGATCCCGGGCAGGAGATGGACCCGGAGAGGGTGTGGTCCTTTCCTCCCCAGAGTCGGATGGAGAGGTGTAGCCCGGGGCCGGCTTCGGGCTGGGCCCTGGATCCTCCGGTGGCGGGCTCCACCATCTCCAGGAGCTTTTTTCTCAGGCTGGCCACCAGCTTTGGGTGCTTCTTGGCCAGGTTCCTGGTCTCCCGGGGATCGGCTCGCAGGTCGTAAAGCTCGTCCACCACGTAGACCTTCCGCTCGGGTCGTCGTGGGCTGCGCAGGATGCGCCCGGGCCCGAGGCGGTAGATGTAGCGCCATCGGCCGTCTCGGATCCCGTAGGACCACCGCGCCACCGCGGCGATGGGTCGCTCGGGCGGTCGCCTGCTTTTCTGGATTGCGCCCAGGAGGCTCCTCCCCATGCTGCCGGCCATGGGCGGCAGCCCGGCCGCCTCCAGCAGGGTCGGGGCCAGGTCCATGTGGGTCACCGGGTAGGGCACGCGCCTGCCGGGCGGCAGCCCCGGCCCCACCAGGATCAGGGGCACGTGCAGCACCTCCTCGTAGGGTGACCAGCCGTGGCGGTGCAGGGTGCGGCTGCCCCTGTGCCCGATGATGTAGTCATGGGCCCTGTCGAACACCTCGCCGTGGTCCGCGGTGAGCACCACCACGGTGTCCTTGAAAAGGCCCAGCCGGGCGATCTCCGCGAAGAGGGGCCCGAGGTTCGCGTCGGTCCAGCGGGCCTCTCCCAGGTACTTTTCGAAAGTGAGGTCGTGCGGATCGCCCGGTGCCATGGCTCCTCTCACCCGGTACCCTCTGGGCATGAGGTAGGGCTGGTGGGGGCCGTCGTAGTGCAGGTACAAGAAGAAGGGTCGGTGTCTGTGAGCGCGCAGAAATCGCACCGCTCCCCTGGTGATGGCCGGGGTGTCGTGCTGGTGCGCCCTGATGTCGGTGACCCGGTCGAACCCTCTGTCAAAGCCGATGGGGGTAAAGGCGGGCAGAAAGAAGTTGTTGCCGATGGCCTCCACCCAGTAGCCCCGGCTCTTGACGTGAAGAGTCAGGAGCCTGGGCCAGCGCTCATACAGCTTCCGCATGTAGGAGCGACGCAGCCACAGGGAGGTGTTGAGCGGAGAGCTGTGACGGGTGACGGGCTCGCTGGAGAAGATCCCCAGCATTGAGGACCTGGTCCAGCTAGCCATGGAGAAGGCCTTTTCGAAGCTCACCCCACGTTTGCCCAGGGAGTCGATATTGGGCGTCACCGGCCTGCCCCCGAAGACCCTCCCCACGCCGTCGGCCCGCAGGGTGTCTATCAGGATGAAGATCACGTTTCTTCCGGGGGCGGGGGCACCTCTGCGCCAGATGAGCGGGTTGGACCAGAAGGCCAGGGCTCCGGCGGGCCCCCTGGTGCGGAGGGTGACCAGCACGTCCGAGCCAGACCAGGGGGAGAGGTCCACCCGGTGGTCGTGCCAGCGGTGCCGCCCACGCCTGTCCACGGTGAAGCTGGCCACCACCTTTGGGGGCTCGGCGGAGGATGGCCTGGAGATCTCCACCTGGAAGGTCACCGACCCGTGGGGCCCGTTGGCCGGAACGCCGGCGCCAAAGGTGAGCGCGGCGCCAGGCCCAGGGGAGACGGCGAAGGTGAAGGAGGAGGGGGTCGGGGCAAAGAGGCTGAGGCGCATCTCGTTGACCCCGGGGGTCTTGTTCATGCTCTTGTCGCGCCCAAACTGGGGTCGATGGGGGCGGCCACCACGTGGGCGGACGTCTTGGCGAGGGCCTCCATGCCTTCGCCGCCGGGCTCTCGGGCGGCGCAGGTGACCCTGGTCCCTGCCAGAGGCCGCGGCGGGCGACCGACCACCTGGTGCCTGGTCCGGGCAGTAGGAGCGTACGTCCCGGAAGGCGAAGGTCATCTGCACCCTGAGCAGGCGCAGGCTGGCCGGCAGCCTGGACCATGGATCCACGTAGTGCCGCCAGTGGCCAGGGGCTGCCTTGCCCACGGCCAGGCGGCGGTAGGCGCGGGCCAGGTTGGGGTGTGCTCGGCGGGCGCTGGCCAGGTGATCCAGCAGCCTGGTGGCGATGGTCTCGGAGGCGACATCTCTGGCGCTGGGCCGGCGCGAGGAGGCCCTCCGGTGGGATGCGCTGGTGCCCGAGGGACCGAGAGCCCTTGCCAGACCGGGTGGACCTTTCTTGCCGCCGCCACGGGTGGAGCTTTCGGGCCTGGGCAGTGGTGGGGCCATGGCAGGCAGCCTCCCCGCCCAAAAAAGGGCGAGAACCGCTGCGGCCACGAGCAGGTAGGGCGCCACGCGCCACGCCTTCACCAGCAGCTCGGATCCCCGGGGCAGGGTCATGGTCTCTCCTCCCGCTGGGGCCGGAGCACATAGTCGCCCACCCGAAGGGAGCCCGGCTCGCCGAGCATCCATTGGGTGAGGCGGCGGGCGAGGCGCGCGGCCACCTTCGGGTGGGCCCTGGCCACGTCCCGAGCGCAGAAAGGGTCTGCCTCGAGGTCGAACAGCAGGTGCTGGACCCCCGTGGAGAGCGGGACGTAGACCAGCTTCCAGCGCCGGGTGCGGATCGCCCGGTGCTTGGCGACCACCACCAGCTCCTCGTAGCGCGGGTCCAGCACGAGATCCCCACCCCGCTTGGTGTCCAGGACAACCAGGCCGTGGAGGGCAGGGGGATAGGTCATGCGGTGCTTCGGGTCAACCCCCTGGGGCCTGGGAGTGAACCACAGGCCCGTCTCCATGAAGACCGCGTCGTGCACCTTGCGGGCGCTGCCGCGCATGAGGTCCACCAGGCTGCGCCCGGCCAGGTCACCGCCAAGGGGCTTGCCCACCAGCTCCGCCAGGGTGGGCGCCAGGTCCACGTCCCGCACCAGCGCGTCCACCCGACGGGGCCTGGGCTTGCTCAGGGGATCGTAGATCACCAGCGGCAGCCTGGTGGCCACGTCGCCTCGGAGATGGTCTCCGTGCCCCATGCCCAGGGTGGGCTCGTAGAGGTTCTCCCCGTGGTCGGCGGTCAGCACCACGATGGTCCTGTCGGCGATGCCCAGGGTGTGCAGGTGGTCGAGCACCCTTCCGATGGCCTCGTCCGCGGCGCTGACGGTCCCGTCGTAGAGCTGCCTGATATGCGTGATGTCCGCCCTGGTGGGGGCCCGCTCCTGGAGCAGGAGCTGCTTGTGGTAGCGAAAGGGTCCCGCGTACCGGCGGGATGTGAAGCGCTTGTAGTACGGGTAGGGAGCCGAGTAGGGGAAGTGGGAGGCCGAGAAGAAGGCCACCATGAAGAAGCGCCCCTTGCTGGCCACCCGGGTGAGCATCCGGATGGTCTGGCGGGCCATGATGCTCGGGTCGGCGTTCTCTGGCAGCCCGGCCATGGGGGGCGCCAGGCGGCGGCCGAGCCCGGTGGCCAGGTAGGGCATCAGGTGCGCGTGGGCCTTGAGCACCCGCTGGCGGATGATCTCGTGGAAGCTGAAGGAGGAGACGTCCTTGTGGTGCCACCCCATGGGGATGCGGCCAAATATCTCGCCCGCGTAGTCGGAGACCACCGCGGTCTCGAAGCCCGCCCGGCGAAGGTGAAGCGGCAGGGTCAGCCCGGCCCTGGCGCGGGCGCGCCAGGAGGGGAACATGTGGCGGATGCCGTGGCTGTGGGGCTCCCGACCGGAGAGGATCGTGGTCCAGGAGGGGAAGGTCCTGGCCAGGGTCGTGTACGCGTTGGCGAAGCGCACTCCCCGCCGGGCGAAGCGCTGCAACCGAGGGGCCACTCTCCGATACTTTTCCAGCTCCAACCGATCCGCTCTGAGGCTGTCCACCGCGATGATCAGCACGTTGGGGCCCCTGTTGCCTGTCGCCCTGCGAGGGGCGGTGGCCAGGGCGAGCCCCAGCAGGGTCGCGGCGAGGAGCCCCAGGGGTGTCGCCCAGCCCAGCAGGACCCGCAGGGCTGGACGCAACCGTCCTCTGGTGGGCCAACCCCCCTGCCGGAAGGACCTGAGCCCGACCACCAGGCGCGGCGCGAGGGGGAGCAGCGCGAAGAGGGAGAGCACCGTCACGGCGGCCAGGTCGACCAGCCCCGGGGAGGCGTGGTCGGTGAGGGCAACCTGCAGGGCGCGTCGCCAGCCTCCCTTGTCGAACATGTACTCGGCGTAGAGCTGCGGGTAGACTATTACCGAGCGGAGGAAGAAGAAGAGGTGCAGCCCACCGATGACCAGCGCATACCGGAAGGAGCGCCAGACAGGTCCCCCGGGCCCCCTGCCGCGGAGGTGATCCCTGACGCCACAGAGGCCAGCGGCCAGCAGCCCGCCCGCCATGCCCAGGGCGAGGTAGAGGGCCAGGAGCTTGAGGTGCTCCCGGGCCACGCTCACGCCGTAGACCCGTATGGCGAGCTGTCGGATCTCCTTGGTGCCCTGGCCCAGGTAGCTCAGGTTGCCCAGAGAAGCCACACCCCAAGAAAAGCCCACAATCCCCATGAGCGCTCCCACGAAGGGTCCGCTCGAGAGAAGGGAGGCCCACCAGGTCCGCCGCACCGTCGCCTTGTCCGACGTCGTCTGCAAGGGCTCGTGGGCGCTTTGGGGCGAAGGCGCACCGCCTGGGGACGGCTCGGTGTGGGAGGTCATGATGGGTTCCGCGACAGCGGCAGCGTGGAGCCGCTCGGCAAGCGAGAGCATGACCTCGGATGGTCTCCGATTCAAATTAATTCGTGCTCCCGGTTGGGGTGCCCGTTGACCCCGGGTGAGGGGGCGGATAACCTGGGCGAGATGCCCAGGAGCCTCGGATGAAGCTTGCAACAGCGCTTGTCGCCTGTCTGCTGCAGCTAGGTTCTGCTGCCCCGGCTCGGAGCGCGCCGGCCGCGGGCGAGGCCGGCGAGGAGCGGATCCCCTTGCTGGCGGTGCTGGTCGCCAAGACCTTCCTGCGGGCGGTGGTGGATCGAGACCTCAAGACCGCCGCGCCCCTGGCCGCCTCCGAGGTGAGCTTTGACGGCAAGCTGGTAAAGGGCCCCAGGCAGGTGAGGAGGCGGCTGGCCCGCCTCCTGGGAGCGCTGGCAGGGCGCAGGCGGCTCAAGAAGGTGGTGGTGGTCACAATGGCCCGAGCCCGCCGGCTCTTTGGTCCACCTCCAGCCAGGCTGAAGCTGACCCGCAAGGATCTGGTGGTGGCCTTTGGACGCTTTCGCAGGGGCGGCCTGGTGGCGATCCTGGCTCCTGTGGCCAACCGGTGGCGGGTGATCGCCCTCACGGATTAGTGCTGCGCCCTCGCCTGGCTATCTCGCCGCCACCAGCCCCAGGAGCGCGGCCATGGCAATGAAGAGCGAGGCGGCCAGAACTCCCAGGATGAGCACGAGGCGCCTGAGCCGGCGGATCTCGCCAAGGAGCGCGGCGGCGGATTGCGAGTGGCCCGAAGAGGGGCCGGGCTCGTGGACCTGGGCGCCGGGCACGGGACCCGGCGGCGGCAGAGGGGCGACCACCTCGGTCTTGTCCTCTCGCTCGGGGCTCTTGATCGGAAGAGAGGGGAGCTCGTGCCCGGCGGAGATGGGCTCCAGGGGAACCCCTGGTGGGCCAGGAGCGGAGGCCTGGGGCAGGCCCATGGGAGACGGCCCGTCGGGCTCTCCCCTCGGGGGGAGCCGGGGTGCGCTGGCCGGGAGGCTGGCCAGCGCCGGCCTGGGGGCCGGACCGATGCCAGTGAGGAGGTCGGAGAACTGGGGCAGGCTCCGGATGGGGAACCAGTCCTGCTTGCCCCTGATGCCCACGGATGCCTGGCCGTCAATCTGCCCCTTGGAGAAGGCGCTGCGTATCTGCGGAGCCGTGACCGGGCCGATTATCTGACCTCCGATGCGGCAGTACCAGACCTGGTCCCCCTCGCCAATATCGAGCACGTCCGGAGGGAGCGTGGGCACCAGCGGCGCAGCCGCGCCAGCCGCCGCGGCGGCGAAGGGCTCCCCGGCCTTGACCACGCTGAACCTGGGGCCATCGGCCTCCTCGGCGCCGCACCTGGCGCAGGCGCTGGCCGAGGGAGGGATGGCGCTGCGGCAGCGCGGGCATGTTCTCTGGTTGCTCAACGGTCCTCCACCCTAGGCCCCCTGTGCATAGTCCCAGCGGCGAATGCAGTCAACCTCCTGGTGCTCCCATGTACCCCATGTGGGGGATGGTGCGAACGTCGCAAGGGGCGATAATGACTCCTTGAGCCTGATCATTTTCTCGGGAACTGCCCGGGGGGGACTGGGGAGTCTCTTTTTCGGTTTTGACAGCGCTACCGGAGCAGGGCCACAATCGGCCAATGGGATCCTCGATCCTCTGCCAGGTGTCCGGGACAATCGGGGCGGTGGTGGTCACCTGCCGCCTGGCGGGAGCTGCTCTGCTCGCGGCCGCTCTGCTCGCTGGAGCCCCGGGGGGCTGTGGCAGTGAGGTGGGCGGCTGCGGGGGCGCTGGCTCTGGCGGCTCCCGCCCGGCCGGAGGCGCACGCTCGCAGGCCGCTCCTCACACCCTTTCGCTCCAGGGAGTTGTGCATGCGCACGTCCACGCCTACAGGGAGCTGGTGGCCGGGCGTCGAGCAGCGGCCCGCCGGGCGGTGAGACGCCTGAAGAGGGAGCTGCTGCGCCTGGAGCGAGCGGCCAGGCGTCTGTGCCGGTCGGCTGCGCCCGGGGACATGGGGCCGCTGCCCTGGCGTCCGGCTCCAGAGCGTTTGAGCGGCTGCGAGACCCTGCTCGGGGTGGTGGCGATCAACGACGCCCTGGAGGACCACCTGGATCCAGCGGATCCCGCTCCCGAGCAGATGGACGGGCTGGACCGGCTGGCGGTGCTGGCTCGACGGCTGCTGGGGCTGCGCCTGGCCCGCAGCCCCCTGGCTCGCCTGAGCCCGGTGCGGCTGCCGGTGACGGACCTGAGGCTGGCCCTCACCTCAGGGGGGCGGGCCAGGGGTGCGAGCTCATTTGCCACCTGCCTCCCGAGGGGCAGGCGTCGGGTGCTGGGAAGGGAGGCGGGGGCGGTGTCCCACAGCCTGGCGCTGGTGGCCGGGAGGCCGGTTGTGGCGTGGCAAAGAGACTGCTCGGTGGCCCGCCCCACCTGCGGACGGGACTCCATCGCCTGGCAGCGGCTCACCCCCGAGGGAGGCCTGGTCTCTGGAGAGGGGTCTGCCGGCGACACGGGAGTGGACGTGGGTGAATGGAGCCAGGGGGAGCCCTTTGCGCTGCGCTCTTTTCCAGGGGGAGCGGCGCTGATCTTTGGCAGCGACGGGGACCAGCTCGTGCAGCTCCTGGATGGGCACATGCGGCGCAGGGGTCCGGCCAGGGTGGTGCTGGCCCATTCCCGAGGGGTGTCGCCCGGCCGCTTTGCCGCCTGGCCGGGCCCGGCCTGGCTCTCCGTGGCGGACCAGGGCCACAGGGTATCTGTGCTGCGCATGGACCGGGAGCACAGGCGCCCGGTGTCCAGGGTTCGGCTGCTCGACGAGGAGCAGGGCCCAGGAGCCTTTGGGGAGCCGGCCCTCTTGGGTGGGCCCGCCGGCTACGCCGTGGCTGTCACCACGCAAGACAGCCTCCTCCTTGCGCGGCTGGGCCCCCAGGGCCTGCCCAAGGGACCTGCCCGGCGGGTGGCCCTGGGCAGGAGGCGCACCTTTGATCCCCTGTGCGTTGCCATGGCACGGGCAGGGGAGCGGCTCTGGGTGCTCGCCGTGGGGCGCGGGGTGGGCAGGACCGGGTCGGCGGTGCTGCTGGGCCTCGACAGGTCTGCACCCCGCTTTGTGCTGGCCAAGGAGCTGGAGCTGCCCATGCGAGTGGCCCGGAGCCCATCTGGGGGCTGCAAGCTGTGGCTGCTGCCCACCAGGCGTCACCTGGTTCTGGTGGCGCTGGAGGAGGCCAGGCCCGGGGCCTCCGGAGAGCGCCTGCTGGCGGTGGAGTACAAGCGCGACGGGAGGCTGGCCGCGCGCCCGTCCCTGCTGGCCACCGTGGCAAGGGTGGGCGGAGTGGTGCCAGTGTCGGAGGGGTTCCTGGTCTCCTTCACAGAGCCGGTGGAAGGCGACGCCGCGCGAGACGGCGCCAGGCCGGTGACAGTTAGCCGCTACAGGTGCAGGTAGGGGGGCGCGCTGGCCGCTCAGCCCCGCCCGGGCGCGGTCACAGGAGACGGGCTGGTCGCCAGGTGGCTACTCCTTCACCTGCCCGGGGATGGCGGGGAGGAGGGTGATCTCGATGCGGCGGTTCAGGCTCTTGCCGACCCTGGTCTTGTTGGAGGCCACGGGCTGATACTGGCTGAACCCGGCGGCGCTGAGCCTGTGGCCAGGCACGCCGTACTTTTCGAGCAGCCGCACGAACACGGTGGCCCGGTGGCCCGAGAGGGCCCAGTTGTCCTTGTACTTGCGGCTCTTTATGGGCACGTTGTCCGTGTGGCCGGCCACCTGGAAATGCCGGTCGATCTTCTTGAGGATCGAGGCGATCTGCTGGATGGTCCTGCGCCCCTTTCGAGTTACGTTGGCCTTGCCGGATCGAAACAGGATCTTGGAGGCCATCTTGATCACCAGCCTGCCGTTGACGTTTACGAGCTGCAGCTTCCCGGCGGAGATCATGGACTGGAACTGTCGCCTGAGCTGGTCCTGCAGGGCCCTTTGAGCGGCCAGCTCCTTCTTGATACGGGCCAGCTCCTCGGCGGCGGCCTGGGCCGCCTTCAGCTCGGCCAGCCTCCGGGCCAGCTCGGCTTTCTTCGCCGCGAGCTGCGACTCCATGGAGTCCCTCACCTTCTTCAGCTCAGCCTCCAGGGTGGAGATCCTCCCCTGCTGCTTTTCCGAGAGGCGCTGAAGCTCGGCGAGATCCCGCTGGAGCTTCTTGTTCTTGGCCAGCACCTTGTCGTGCTGCTCCTGCGGGACGCCACAGCCGGTTGCGGCCAGGGTCACGAGCGCGATGCTTGCCATCAAGCCACGTGGGACTTTCATCTTGGTATGCCTCCTGAGCGATGCAGTTGTGAGATCTCAAAGTATATACAAGGCTGGCCGTCTTTTCATCCCCAGAGTGGACTGTTTTCCGTGCTGGCTTTTGGTCCCGCCGGGCAGGGCGGTCGAGCTCTGAGACTAGCTGTCTTGCAGGGCCGTCTGCAGAGCCCTGGAGGCCCGGTCGCCAAGCCGCAGAAGGTGGTGCATGGCTCAGAGACGGCCGATTCGTAGCCGTTTGCCTGATTCTAGCTTCAATGGCGGGATCTTGAGACAGGCCCCCCCATACCAGCGCGGAAGGTTGGCTCAAGTCGCATGGGTCGGCATCTGCATGCCGACGGGAGAGGCTAGGCGGTTGCCCCCGTGAGCAGCTCCACCCCGCTCACCGCCCGTACCCGGGACCGCAAAATCCGCACCTCACCCTTGAAACATCACGTTGATAGCACAGATCCGCCCCCCGCGGAACGCGAGGATGGGCGATGCGCCGGATCTGCGGTGCAGTCTCCACAATCGCGCGAACGCCAAGTCCAAGGAATGCACGGGCCGTGAAGAAGAAGAAGGCCATCAAGTGCGAGCAGTGCGGCGCACCGCTGGATCCCCGCGGCGCCGAGGCGTGGGTGGAGTGCATCTACTGCGGGGCCGTGCACGAGCTCGACACGCCGAAGAAGCCGGCGCCGACGTCGGCCCCCGACGACGACGAGCCGGGCATTCCGGCGCCCGTGCTGGTGGGCTCCACCATGGCGGTGACCGTGCTCGTGGTGGTGGGCGGCGTGGTTCTGCTGTTGTGGTGGCTGACGAGCCGCCAGCGAATCTGGCCCCAGGGCGGCGGCGTCACCGTGACCTCGCGGTCCCATCGCCCCCGAGCCTTCCCGCGGCACTACCGACCGGCGTCAGAGCGCGTCACCTGGCGCACCCACGGCACCTGCCCGGTTGACGCCGACGGAGACGGCATCCGCGACGTCGCCTCCATGGCCTGGAACACGAAGCAGAAGGACCGCATCACCGTGATCTCGGGCGCCGACGGCCGCGTGCTCTGGCAGGGACGCTCCATGAAGCAGAACACCCCCTTCTACTGCCTCGGCAAGTCCTGGCTCGCCGTAGAGCACCCCGGGTTCAAGGTGGAGATCTACCACGCCAGACACCACAAGAAGCCCATCGCGACGACCCTGCCAGGCAAGGTCTCCTACGTGGCCATGGGAGACGGCTGCGTTGCGCTCAAGACCAACGACGGCACGGTGACGACCCTGCGGCTTCCGGCCGGGACGCCGGGGACGTGCCGCACGGGGAAGCTTCGCCGCGCACGGATGCTGTACCACGGGGTGACCCAGCGTTACATGAAGCGGGGCCGCGTCACCCGGGACGGGACCACCTACGAGGTGCGCATGCGCCGCCAGGGCACGCCCATGCTGACCGCGGAGGCGCGTCGGGGTCGCCGTCGGCTGTGGACCCGAAAGCTCGGGCTCATGGCCACGAGCTACGGTACAGCGCTCGCGCTGGTGAAGGACCGGCTCGTGATCTTCGGCGCGCGCCCCACCCGGGAGCGATCCGGAGTGCTCCTGGGGCTCGACCCGAAGACCGGCGCCCAGATCTACGACCAGGAGCTGCGCCACGAGTCGCCCCAGACCCTGACCTACTGGGACTACAACGGCCGCCATCTGGTCCTGGCCGCCTGGGTGGGCCTTCACGCCTTCGATCCCGCCACCGGCAAGCGGATCTGGTCCGTGGGGAACTAGGTCACCATGCGCTGCGTCCCGATGCGTATCTTGCCCTACCTCCTGACACAGGGGGTGCACGTCGTCGAGCAGGCAAAGTCAGGCTTCCGCTGGCGCGTCTGGCGGTACGGGTGAAACGGCACCCACTATCGTCCGCGGACCCGCTCGAACCCGTGTCGGGACGTGTTGCTTCAGTAGGCTCGCCGGAACTAGATGCGCTTCTCGTCAGCACCAGAATCTTGAATCCCGTCGTCGATGCCACGCTCCGGAGCGTTCCACAACAGTTCGACTCGCTACCGCGGCCAAGGTTCCATATGCGAATCCCGCGCTCCGCTCTGGCCTCGGCGCTAGCCACCACATAACCGCCCCTCGGGGCGGGCCCGGCCTTGGTGGGCGCGAGCCCGCGCCATGGCCGCAGTCTGCGCCGTGGACGCGGCCTGCTTCCCGCCTGCCCCTGCAAGCGCGGTGGCGGCGCCGTGACCGCGGATTCTCGGATCGAGCCTGGGCCTCGGGCCTTGACCGGGCTCGCCCTTCCGACCTATGCTGTGGCAGGGCTGGAGCCCGACAGCAGGTTTTTGGGTAGCGACAGGCAATAGGAGTGCACTTATGAAGAAAGAGCTGGTAACCCTCATGACCGCTGGAGCACTGGTGCTCGTCTTTGGTTGCGGCGACTCCGGTCCGGGCCAGAACAACAACCAGGACGCAGGT
>JAJRWW010000645.1 GCA_024276595.1 Myxococcota bacterium | reverse complement strand
GATGGCGTGGAGCGCGAGCACGTGCCCATCATGTCCTACGCCGCCAAGTACGCCTCGGCCTTCTACGGCCCCTTCCGGGACGCCTGTGGGAGCGCGCCCTCCTTCGGGGATCGTCGCAGCCACCAGATGGATCCGGCCAACGCGGACGAGGCCCTCCGGGAGGTGGAGCTGGACATCGAGGAGGGCGCCGACATCGTCATGGTGAAGCCGGCCCTGGCCTACCTGGACATCATCCACCGGGTGAAGCAGCAGTTCGGCGTGCCCCTGGCCGCCTACAACGTCAGCGGCGAGTACGCAATGGTGGAGCTTGCGGCAAAGGCCGGCGCCGGGGACCGGGAGCGGCTCGTGCTGGAGGTGCTCACCTCCATCCGCCGGGCAGGGGCCGACCTGATCCTGACCTACCACGCACCCTATGCGGCAGAGCTCCTGGGGAGGTGCTGAGGGATGGGAGTCTGCTGCACGTGCAATGGGTCCGCTATCGATCCCATGGCGGTCTTTGCTGCCGGCGTCGATCTGGCCGGCCTGTGGGTCAACCCGGTCATCCGCTACATCCTCATCGTGGTGGGCGCGGTGCTGGCCGGGCTGCTCTTTGACAAGCTGGTGGCCAAGTTCCTGCTCATGCTGGCGGGCAAGACCGAGACGGACCTGGACGACAAGATCGTCGAGGTGCTCCACAAGCCCATCTTCTGGAGCGTCTTTCTCGGGGGGGCTGCCTGGGCCGTGACCGTGCTCTCCCTGCCGTCACCAGCGCCCTACTTCCTGGAGGGGACAATCAAGACGGCGGCGGTGATCATCTGGATCTCCGCCCTCTCCAAGGTGGGGTCCATTTTCCTGGCCTGGCTCTCGGAGCGGCAGGATCGCTTCAAGGTGGTCCAGCCTCGCACCATGCCGCTATTCGACATCGCCGTGAAGGTGGTGGTCATCGGCGGCGGATTCTACGCGCTCCTCCTTTCGTGGGACATCAACGTCACCGGCTGGCTGGCCTCTGCCGGGATCCTGGGCCTGGCCATCGGCTTCGCGGCCAAGGACACCCTGGCCAACCTCTTCGCCGGGGTGTTCATCCTGGCCGACGCCCCCTACAAGCTGGGAGACTACATCGTCATTCAGAGCGGGGAGCGGGGCAAGGTGGTGGAGATAGGTATGCGCTCCACCCGCATCCTGACCAGGGACGACATCGAGATAGTCGTCCCCAACTCCTCCATCGCCAACGGCAAGATCATCAATGAGAGCGGCCCGGTGTTCAAGCGGCGCATCCGGATCCAGGTGGGCGTGTCCTACGACAGCGACATCGACCTGGTGGAGAGGGTCCTGCTGGAGGTGGCGACGGGCAACGCGGACGTGTCGGCCGAGCCCGAGCCCCGGGTTCGTTTCCGCTCCTTTGGTGACTCCAGCCTGGACTTCGAGCTGCTGGTGTGGGTGGCGGACCCCGAGTGGCGAGGGCGGGTCCAGCACGAGCTAAACAGCGCAGTCTTCAAGGCGTTCAAGGCGGCGGGCGTGGAGATCCCGTTCCCCCAGAGGGATGTGCACATCATCCCGCCCACCGGCCAGGAGGAGTCATGAGCCACCAGTACGACATCGAGATCCCCGTGCCGGCGGTGCGCGTGGACGTGAAGGCGGTTGTGCACCGGCCCGACGGCGTGAACGAGTCCACCTTCGTGCTGCTATTGGGCCACGGCGTCTCAAACGATCTGAACCATCCGCTCATCAGGCACACCCTGGAGCGGCTGGCGGAGAGGGGAGTGGCCGGGGTGCGATTCAACTTCCCCTTCAAGGAGCGGGGAGATTCCAAGCCAGACTCCCAGGAGGTGCTCCTGGACACCTTCACGGCGGTGGTGAACATGGTTCACGACCGCTTCCTGGGAGACCCTCCGCTCATTTTGGGAGGCAAGTCTCTGGGGGCCAGGGTGGCGGCAGCCCACCAGGTGGATCACCGCCTCGCCCATGGGATGGTCTACCTGGGCTTTCCCCTGCACTCCCCCAACGACAAGAGCCGCCTCGGGGGTGATGATCTGCTCTCCATCCGGGTGCCCCAGCTTTGCCTGCAGGGGGACCGGGATCCCTTCTGTGACCTGGCGCTCTTCGAGAAGGTCCACCAGGAGATCCGGTCGAGCTGGCGCCTGGAGGTGTTCCCGGACGGGGGCCATGGTCTGGGGCTCGACCGGCAGCCCCCGGGCGAGGACGCCGAGGAGATCCTCGACCGGGTGGTGGACCTCATCGTAAGCTGGGCTCGGGACCTCCCGGGCAGCTAGGAGGGCGAATGCGCCAGTACCTGGATCTTCTGCGGCTGGTGCGGGAGCGCGGGGTGCACCGGCCCGACCGCACGGGGACGGGCACATACGCCATTTTTGGCCACCAGCTCCGCTTCGACCTGGCCGAGGGATTCCCCTTGGTGACCACCAAGCGGTGTCACCTCAAGTCGATCATCCACGAGCTCTTGTGGTTCGTGCGCGGAGAGACCAACGTGCGGAGTCTCCAGGATGTGGGGGTCACCATCTGGGACGAGTGGGCCACCGAGGAGGGCGAGCTGGGTCCCGTGTACGGCCGCCAGTGGCGTCGCTTCGAGGGGCCCGACGGGATCGCCGTGGATCAGCTCGGCGAGGTGGTGGCCGAGATTCGCAGAAACCCCTCGTCCCGGCGCCTCGTGGTGAGCTCCTGGAACCCGGCGGTGCTGCCCGACCCGCGGATTTCGCCTCGGGCCAACGCTGCCGCAGGGAGGCAGGCGCTGCCCCCCTGCCACTGCCTCTTTCAGCTCTTCGTGGCCGAGGGTCGCCTCTCCTGTCAGCTCTATCAGCGCAGCGCGGACATCTTTCTGGGGGTGCCCTTCAACATCGCCTCCTATGCGCTCCTGCTGATGATGATCGCCCAGGTCACCGACCTCGCTCCAGGAGAGCTGGTGCACACCTTCGGGGACGTGCACCTCTACGCCAACCACCTGGAGCAGGCCGACCGCCAGCTATCCCGGGAGCCGCGGCCCTTGCCGCGCATGGAGCTGGACCCGAGGCCGCGGGAGCTGGAGGAGTTTCGCTACGAGAGCTTTTCTCTGCTGGGCTATGAGCCCCACCCGGGCATCGCTGCCCCCATCTCGGTGTGACGTGGCGCTCGTCTCCATGATAGTCGCCGTGGCCGAGGACGGTGTCATTGGGCACCAGGGGGGGCTGCCCTGGCACCTGTCGCCCGACCTGAGGCACTTTCGGCGGGTCACCATGGGACACCCAATGGTCATGGGGCGGCTGACCTGGGACTCCATTGGGCGGCCCCTGCCCGGCAGGGAGAGCGTGGTCATCTCCCGGCAGCCGGGCTTTCGTGCGGAGGGGGCCCGGGTGAGCTGCGGGGTGGAGGATGGGCTGGCCCTGGCCGAGCGCCTGGCTCGGGAGCGCGGCGTGGAGGAGATCATGGTCATCGGCGGAGCGCAGCTATTCGAAGCCGTTCGCCCCAGGGCAGACCGGATCTACCTCACGCGGATACACGCCCGGTTCCCCGGGGACGTGCTCTTCGCCCCGGTGGACCCAGATCTCTGGGAGCTGGTCTCCTCCTCCGAGCGGCTGCGCGACGACCGCTCCGGGCTGGACTACACGTTCCTGGTCCTCGACCGGAGGCGGTCCCACCCCGGCTGAGGCGCGTGGGTCGGCCTCTCAGGCGTTGACCACGTTCACCTCCACGCCGTCCTCGAAGAAGCCCACGATCTGGCGGGCGGCGGTGAGGCCGGCGTTCACGTTGGCCTCGAGGGTCTGGGCGCCCATCTTCTTGGGGGTGGAGAAGTAGCGGTCGCCGAACCTGGCGGTGAGCTCGGCCTGGATCTCGGGCGCGGGCTGGATGTCGGTGATGTAGTGGAGGTCGGGCCGGGTGGCCAGGGCCTCCAGGAGCTCGGTCTCGTTGATGACCTCTGCCCTGGCGGAGTTGACCAGGGTGCCCCCTTCGGGCATGAGCGTGAGCAGGTTCTTGCCGATGGAGCGGATGGTCTTGGGGGTGGCGGGCATGTGGATGGAGACGTAGTCGCAGCAGCGGTAGAGGTCCTCCGCCGTGGCCTTGGCCTCGACCCCGTCGGCCTCCATCGTCGCGGCCTCCACGAACGGATCGAAGGCGCACACGTCCATGCCGAACCCCTTGGCCACCGCGGTGACAGCCTTCCCCACGAAGCCGTAGGCGTGGATCCCGAGGGTCTTGCCGCGCAGCTCCCGGCCAGGCTTTCCGCCGAACTTGCCCCTGGCCATGTAGACCATCATGGCCAGAACCAGCTCCGCCACGGCGTTGGCGTTCTGGCCGGGGGTGTTCATCACCAGCACGCCCCTCTCCTTGGCGTGAGCGCAGTTCACGTTGTCGTAGCCCGAGCCGGCTCGCACCACCAGCCGAAGCTGCTTTGCCGCGTCCAGCACCTCGGCGGTGACCTTGTCGGAGCGAACTATCATGGCGTGGGCGTCGGACACTGCCGCCACCAGGTCGCTCTGGTCACCGTAGGACTCCAGGAGGGCCACCTCGTAGCCCGCGTCCTTCAGGACGGCCACCACCTGGTCTCGCGCGGTGGGAGAGAACGGTTTCACAGTAGCCAGCAGCACCTTCTTCGACATTGGAAGCCTCCGTGTTGGGTGGCCCGTCGGGCCTCTCCTGCCTCCTGTAGCCTGACTGGCCAGGAAGTTCAAGTGCGGGAGGAGCCGCCCTGGGGCCGGCCTCCGCAGCTCAGGTCGCCAGGGCCGCCGACCACCACTTTGGTGGTCACCCCAAATGGCTGCCTTCCTCGGCCAGGTGGGGGTGTGAGAAAATTAGCGGGTTGACTTAGGGACTTACTAGGCAAATATTGTATGGACCAGCAGGAGCGAGGCATTCACAGATGGTGACGGAGACATTTTACACGGCGGCGGGCAAGGTGGACATCCTGGGGCCCCTCACCGAGGAGCGGCGCGAGATCCTCTCGGCAGAGGCTGTTGGGCTGGTGGCGGAGCTGGCAGCGACCTTTGGCGGGCGGGTCACGGCCCTGCTCGAGGCCAGAGCTGCTGCCCAGGCGCGGCACGACGCGGGGGAGCTCCCGGGGTTTCTCCCCGAGACCGCCAAGATCCGCGAATCGGACTGGACCGTGGCCCCGCTGCCCGCGGACCTGCTCGAGCGGCGGGTGGAGATCACAGGCCCCGTGGATCGCAAGCTGG
Organism: Myxococcota bacterium; assembly: GCA_024276595.1. GTDB lineage: Bacteria > Myxococcota_A > Polyangia > HGW-17 > JAJRWW01 > JAJRWW01. Next base: position 2,265 of record JAJRWW010000645.1, on the reverse strand, counting down.
TGGTCAACGCCCTCTCCTCAGGGGCGGACGTGTTCATGGCCGACTTCGAGGACGCCACCGCGCCCACCTGGGAGAACCTCGTGGACGGGCAGGTGAACCTGCGGCGCGCCGTACGGAGGGATATAGACTTCACCGATCCGGTGTCGGGAAAGGAGTACCGCCTCCCGGAGCGGGTGGCGACCCTGATGGTACGCCCCCGGGGCTGGCACCTGCCAGAGCGCCACGTGCTGCTGGACGGCGAGCCCATCCCGGGAGCGCTGCTGGACTTCGGCCTGTATCTTTTCCACAACGCGGCCCCCCTGAGGGCGCGCTCGAGTGGTCCCTACTTCTATCTCCCCAAGCTGCAGAGTCACACCGAGGCTCGGCTGTGGAACGACGTCTTTGTGCTGGCCCAGCGGCGCCTGGGGCTCCCCCTGGGAACAATAAAGGCCACGGTCCTCATCGAGACCCTCCCGGCGGCTTTCGAAATGGACGAGATCCTCTACGAGCTGCGGGAGCACTCCGCCGGTCTCAACTGCGGGCGCTGGGACTACATCTTCAGCTTCATCAAGACATTCCGGGCGCACGGGGACTACGTGCTGCCCGACCGGAGCCAGGTGACCATGGAGCAGCCCTTCATGGACGCCTAGACCACGCTGGTGATCCAGACCTGCCACCGGCGAGGGGTGCACGCAATGGGAGGCATGGCCGCGCAGATCCCCATCAGGGCTGACGAGGAGGCCAACCAGGCCGCCCTCGAGAAGGTTCGCCTGGACAAGCTGCGGGAGGTGAAAAAGGGCCACGACGGCACCTGGGTGGCTCACCCAGGGCTGGTGGAGGTGGCCCGGGCGGCGTTCCAGGAGCACATGCGGGGACCCAACCAGATCGCCCGCAAGCTGGAAGGGATCACCGTCACCGCGAGGGATCTTCTGGCTCCCCCGAAAGGAGAGCGCACAGAGGCGGGCCTACGCCAAAACATCGGTGTCGGTGTCGCCTACCTGGCCGCCTGGTTGGGGGGCAGCGGCTGCGTGCCCCTCCACCACCTCATGGAGGATGCCGCCACTGCGGAGATCTCCCGGGCCCAGGTGTGGCAGTGGATCCGCCACAAGGCGACCCTGGCCGACGGCCGGCGGGTCACCCGGGAGCTAGTGAGACAGATTGCGGACGAGGAGATAGCCCGGCTCCGCGACAGGCCGGGGGATCCCCCTTTAGAGGAGCTGCTCTCGCTGGCCAACGGCCTGTTTCTGGAGCTGGCCACGTCCGACGAGCTGCAAGATTTTTTGACCATTCCAGCTTATGGGTTGCTCACCGAGCGGTCTGCTGCCCAGTAGGAGTCAAGCATGAGCAACAGACCATCGAAAGAGAGCACCAGTGGACCCAAGGACCCCGCCGCCGCCGGGCGTTGGGACGGGATCGAGCGCCCCTACACGGCCGAGGACGTGGAGCGCCTCCAGGGCACCGTGCGCATCCGGCACACCCTGGCGGAGCTGGGGTCTGAGCGGCTGTGGCGCCTGTTGAACACAAGGGACTACGTCAACGCCCTGGGCGCGCTTTCAGGCAACCAGGCGGTGCAGATGGTGAGGGCGGGCCTCGAGGCCATCTACCTCTCGGGATGGCAGGTGGCCGCGGACGCCAACCTGTCCGGCAACACCTACCCGGATCAGTCCCTCTACCCGGCCAACAGCGTGCCCCGCCTCGTCAGGCGGATCAACGCGGCCCTGGAGCGCGCCGACCAGATCGAGCATGGCGAGGGGGCAGGGGGCACCCACTGGTATGCTCCCATCGTGGCCGACGCCGAGGCGGGCTTTGGCGGCCCGCTGAACGCCTTTGAGCTGATGAAGGCCATGATCGAGGCCGGGGCCTCTGGGGTTCACTTCGAGGACCAGCTCGCGGCCGAGAAGAAATGTGGCCACCTTGGAGGCAAGGTCTTGGTGCCCACCAGCCAGTTCTTGCGCACCCTCGTGGCGGCGAGGCTGGCGGCGGACGTCATGGAGGTCCCTACAGTGCTGGTGGCCCGCACCGACGCCAACAGCGCCACCCTGCTGACCTCCGACGTGGACGAGCGGGATCGTCGGTTCATCACCGGGGAGCGCACCGCTGAGGGGTTCTATCGCGTGAAAAACGGCCTGGACCTTGCCATTGATCGGGGTAAGGCGTACGCCCCCTATGCGGATCTTATCTGGTGCGAAACCTCCACGCCAGACCTGGATGACGCGAGGCGTTTCGCCGAGGCCATCAGAGCCAGTCACCCGAACAAGCTGCTGGCCTACAACTGCTCGCCCTCCT
>JAJRWW010000644.1 GCA_024276595.1 Myxococcota bacterium | reverse complement strand
GTCGTCGTCGCAGTCGAGGTCCGCGTGGGCCCCGGCCGTGAAGGCGGAGTTCTGGCCTGTGCCCGAGGAGTCGAACCGATACCGGAAGTAGTGCGGGTCGGAGATCTCGAAGCCCACCGCGGACCAGGTCTGATCGGTCCAGTCGGAGCTGTGACAGCGGTCGCCGGCCTGTCCGCAGCAGGCGGCCGTGGGTGTGAGGCCAACGGTGGCTGGGAAGGTGTGCGGCTGCACGACGCCGGTGCGGTTGACCACAGCGCCCTTCTCGAAGTAGCCCTTGGCGCCGTCAAAGATCTTCTTGAGATTGGGGGGAGCCTCGGTGGTACGGGAGCGCTTCATGTACTTCATGAAAGCCGGGACGGCCACGGCGGCCAGGATGCCGATGATCGCGACGACGATCATGAGCTCGATGAGGGTGAAGCCCTTGCTGTCTTTGAGGCGTTTCAACATTTCCGAATCTCCTCCTGGTTGAGATGTTGGCGTTCCAACTCGCAGTCGCCATGGAGTATCTGCAAAGACAGTGCCACCATGGAAACCACGGCCCAAGGCGCAACTGGTGGAGATCATTGATCCGCGCCCGACCGCGCTGAGGAGATCCAAAGAGCGGAGTGACAAAAACCGTTCGCCTGGTGACAAATTTTGTCACCGGTGACCCTTTTGTGTGCAGGTTTTTGTGTAGGATGAAATACAGTGAATGGCTGCGCTATATATGGATCCGCCCCAAGAGGCGGCCCACTGTGGAGCAGAGGCCTACTTGCCCTCGTTGTCCACGAAGACGATCTCGTTGTTGAAGGTGGTCTCGAACTGGGAGTTGGTGGAGGCGTTGCCGTCGAAGTCGCACTCTGCGCGAATGTAGTACCAGGGCCGCTGTGGGGCGACGTTCTGAAAGAGAGTGCGCCCCCTGGCTCCAGCCCCTGCCAGGCTGCCCGCGTCACCTGCCACCACGACATAGCCGCAGTAGAGCGCGCTCTTGGGCGCGGAGACGCCGAGGGTCACCCAGAGCGCCCTGCCATCTCCAGAGGGGTTCCAGGTCTTGGGGGTGGGCTCCGAGCCTCCGCTCCCCAGCACCGGGTAGAAGTCGGTCTCGCCGGTGGTGGTGGTGGAGAGGTACTGGGAGGACTCGGCCTTGTACCCCTCCTCGGAGCTCTTGATCGCGGCGATCATGGAGAAGACCTCGGATTTTCTGGCCTGGGCCACGTATCGCCGGTAGGCGAAGATCGCTATGGTCGCCAGGATGCCAACTATGGCGACGACGATCAGAAGCTCGATGATTGTGAACCCTCGATCTCTCTGCGCTCCGGTCATCACACTACTCCCGCTGCGCTGACGGATCCAATGCCCGGCACCGATACCATCCATGATAGCCCATAGCGCTGCGCTCGTCTAGCAACTATCCCGTCAGCGAGGTTACAGTAATCTAAATAGCTGATCGAGCACCGCCGAGACCCTGGCCACGAGCCACTCCCCTGCAAAGAGCACCTCCACCCCGGCCAGGGCCAGGAAGGGACCAAAGGGCACTGCGTCGGGTCGGAGGTCCTCCAGCCCTGGGGGCAAGGGCTGGTCGACTGCCTCGGCCTGCTCGCCGTCTGCTTGTGCTGTCGAGTGATCGGCCTCCTGTGGTCCCTCGCTGTCGGGCTCTGTTGTCCCTCGCTCCCCGACGGTTGAAGGGTTGTGCTTTTCAGGGTCGGACGAGATGGGCCGATCCGGATCCTCCTTGGACAAGACCGTCTCCTCAGCCGGCTCCTGGTCCGTGAGCCCGTGGTAGGAGTGCCGCGCCATGAGGGACCTGCCCAGGAGCACAGTCGGCAGCGCCACCAGGAGCCCCTGGACAGAGCCCAGCAGCAGCACCAGGGGCAGGGACTTCCATCCCAGGAACCCGCCCACAACCGCCAGCAGCTTCCCGTCCCCGAGGCCGAGCCCCTCGTGGCCCCTCAGCAGCCGGTAGACCTCGGCCACCAGGAAGACGAACAGGAACCCGGCGGAGGCCCCGGCGAGGGAGTCGAACCACCTGAGACGGCCCAGGGCGATGGTGGCCGCCGCGAGGCAAACCACGAGGGGGTAGGTCACCACCGACGGGATGATCATCGTGCGGATGTCGATGAAGGCGATGACGATCATCCCCCCGACGAAGAAGAACTCCACCAGGAAGTTGGCCAGCCGCAGCTCCACCGGTCCCACGCCAGACCGGGCGGCGTGGTAGTAGCAGGCGAGGGCCAGGCCGAGCCCCAGCAGCTCCACGAGCATGTACCTGGCGGAGAAGGCCGCGCCGCAATGCCGGCAGCGCCCACGCAGCACCAGGTACGAGAGGATGGGCACGTTGTCATAAAGACGCACCGGCTCGTGGCAGACCATGCAGTGGGAGCCGGGCCGCAGCAGGGACTCGCCCCTGGGCAGCCGCTCGATCACCACGTTGAAGAAGCTGCCCCAGAGCGCTCCCCAAAGGGCCGCAACCACTGCCCCAAAGGGGCTTAGGGCCAGCATGTCGAAGGGCGTGTCGTACAACTGGAGGTCACCTGCCGCCACCGGGCGGTACCTGCGCATGATAGCGCAGGCCGAGCCCGGCTCCCACAGGACAGATCCTCTGGCGGATCTCCGGGGGGGGGCCAATGGGCGCATTGACTTGTCCCAAGTCTAATGATACCCCTGTTATTGCCTGTGGTTTCAGCTCTTACGGCCCTCTGGGGCGCGCAGCCCCTGGGTCCATGTTCCTCTCGGGAGCCAGCACATGGAGATTGCCTTCGCCGCGCTAACGGATGTCGGGAGGAAGCGGGATCACAACGAGGACGCCTTCCTGGTCGACATGGACGTGGACCTGTTCGCCGTGTGCGACGGCATGGGGGGTCACGCAGCAGGCGAGGTGGCCAGCGCCATCGCCGTGCAGGTGATCAAGGAGGCCATCGAGCAGAACATCGATCTCTTGCAGAGCTATCGCTCTGGAGCTGAGGAGATAGAGCGCTACGAGGTGCTCCAGATGCTGGAGCACGCCATCCAGACGGCCTGCGACAGGATCTACGAGGCCGCCCAGGCGGACCCCACCAAGCGGGGGATGGGCACCACCCTGTCGATGCTGATGATCATTGGAGACCGCGGCTTCATCGGTCACGTGGGGGACAGCCGCATCTACCTGATCCGCGAGGGGCTCATTCACCAGCTCACCGAGGACCACTCCCTGGTCAACGAGCTGGTGCGCCGGGGCAAGCTCAAGCGGGATCAGGTGGAGGGCAGCCCCTACGCCGAGTACAAGAACGCGGTCACCAGGGCGGTGGGAGTGTACCCTTCGGTGGAGGGGGACACGCTGGACTTCGACGTGCTGCCCGGCGACCAGTTCCTCCTGTGCTCCGATGGGCTCGCGGCCTACCTGGACGACGAGAACATCAGCGCCACCTTTGGGCTGGAGGACCTCGAGGAGGTGGTGCAGCGCTTTGTCGACATCGCCAACGAGGGGGGCGGGCACGACAACATCACGTCGGTCGTGGTGCGTGTCTCAGAGGATGTCGAGGACTACCAGGAGGAGAAGGCAGCAGAGTTCAATCTCACCATCGAGATGCTCAGGCAGATCCCCCTGTTCAAGTACTGCACCTACAAGGAGCTGGTCCGCATAGTCGGCATCAGCGATGTGAAGTCGTATCCAAAGGGTGGAAAGGTTGTGGAGGAGGGCAGCGACGGGGATCACCTCTTCGTGGTGCTCAAGGGGCGGGTCAAGCTGCACAAGGGGGAGGCCTACATAACATCCTTCACTCCTGGGATGCACTTCGGAGAGATGGCCCTGGTGGATCGGACCGCCCGCTCTGCCAGCGTAACCGCCGAGGTCCCCTCCTCGCTGGTGCGGATCCACCGCCGGGACTTCTACGCCATCATCAGGCAGGAGACGGCGCTCTCCGTGAAGCTCCTGTGGTCCTTCGTGCAGGTGCTGGCGGACCGCCTCCGAGACACCACCGCGAGCCTCGGCCAGGCGCGCCTGGTGGCGGACGCCGTGGACCTCACCGAGGAGGCCACCCCCGAGGAGGAGGATGAGCATCGAGCCCAGCCTCCCCCGGCGGAGCTCCACATGGAGGAGAGTCCCCTCTCGTCAGCCCCGCAGGCTGCGCCCGCCAGCGCGTCGCCAGAGAGCTCCCCCGCCGCGGTAGTGCCCGACCCTCTGCCAGAGGAGGAGGCAGAGGAGGCTGCCACAGGTGAGGGCTTCGAGCCCCGGCAGGTGGCGCCAGATTCCGGAGCCGCCGAGCCCGGAGCCGCCGAGCCCGGAGCCGCCGAGCCCGGAGCCGCCGAGCCCGGAGCCAACCCGAGGGACACCATTCCCGAGAGCTGAGCGTCCGGGCATCCACGGTCCGCGCCGACCGTCAAGGCTGTTTGGCGTCTCCGGCTCCTGGAGCCGAACGGTGAGCTGCCGAGCTTGCCGGTGCAGCGGCCGGCGTCATCACCCAGGACAGCACCCGCTCGGCCACGGGCTCGAACCGGTCTCCATACCCGTGGCCCGCTCCTGGGATCACGAACGCCTTCACCGAGATCCCCGCGGCAAGGAGATACTCCATCCTCCTGCCCACCTGGCTCGAGCAGTGGGTCAGCTCTCCGCACAGGTAGGCGAGCTTTCGTACGCCCCGCCGGCGGAGCCGCCGCGCCCACCTTTGCCGCAGCCTGGCGACTCCCTCCACGGCGATGAGCCTCGGGAACATCCCGTGGGAAAAGTAGGCCACCTCGTGCACCAACAGCGCCCCCAGGGAGAACCCCACAAGGGTGAGCCGCTTCACGTCCACTCGCCCGGGGTAGAGCTGTCGAAGCCGGTTCAGGCCCGTGCGGATCTCTCGGATCATGTGTGACACCTTGCCCCAGGTCCACCTGTCCTCGGTGGGCGGGGCGTCGCTGCGGCGGAGCCCCGCGGGGCACAGGAGCCAGCCCCAGCGGCTGCCAGGTCGCCCCCAGGCGCGGCACTGGGAGGCGCGGGAGTCGTAGCTGCCGTGGAGCAGCACCAGCACTGGCAGAGGTCCCTGGGATGGCGCCCTTGGCTCCACGTAGCCAGAGGGTGCGAAGCCGCGCAGGGGCAGGCTGTGCACCACGACCCCTCGGCCTTGTGCCGAGGGGCGCAGGGGGTGTCCGGGGATCTCCTTGGAGGCGGACGGTCTGGGTGCCAGCACAACATGGCGTGGGCCAGCCAGGTGCCGGTGGGGCGCAGCATCTTCTTGCGCCAGCCGACCTGAAACGCGGGGGCCTCCTCGCCCGGGCCGGCCCCCTCCCTCGCCCCCTTTGCAGCCCGGCAGCGCGGCCCAGAGGGCCACCAACGAGGCCAACGCACCCATGGGCCTCACGGGCACGCCCGATCCAGCCCCAGAGGGGCGGTGAGGTCAGCGCCCTCGGAGGGGGTTCCCTCCCCGACGAGCTCCTCGATGCTGTCCACGAGCCTGGAGAGCTGCTCGGAGCTGTGGTACTCGCTGGCCAGGGCCACGGGCGGTCCGCGCCTGCTGCGCCCCACCGACTCGGTGATGACCCCCATGTCCAGGAAGGCCGAGAGGGCGTTGTAGTAAAGCGTCTTGCTGCAGGCCTCTCGCCTGCTGATCTCTCCCCGGTAGTACATCCTCTCAGCCGAGTCACCCATCCGTCCCATGAGCGCCTTGCGGCCCACCGGCCCCGAGAGCAGCACCTCCAGGCCCCTGGCTGCCCCCCAGTAGGACTCCACGAAGTCGTGCAGGAGCAGCGCCAGGAGCTGCAGCTCGACTCGGCCCTCGGGCCGTACAGACAGGTCCTTGGATGTTCGGCGCAGCCCCCAACCCTGAAGCCGATCGAGGGTCTGCTCGAAGATCTCCTCGAAGGAGAGCGAGCTGGCGTAAACAAACTCGTACTTGAGCAGCCGCGACAGCAGCAGCGCTCGCTCCACCACCAGCTCCTGCTCCACAGCCTCCCCTGGTGTCTGCTCGGCCGTGAGCAGCGCGCGGGCGACAATGGACTCGGCGGTGAGGAAGTTGACTATTCCGTTGCGGTAGTACGCCAACGAGAGCCTTCGCTCCTCTGGCACGCCGTAGGCAGGCTCGCCCCGGGGGCCCCCGATCTTTATCAGGGAGGAGCGGGCCAGGAGCTGCAACGCCTTCTCCAGGCCGTCACCCCTGACCTGTAGCAGCTCCGCCTGGGGCACCTCCCCGCCGTCGTCCTTGTGAGGGGCGATGAGGGCGCGGCTGACCCTGGCCCCGTTGCAGCGGAGCCGCTCCAGGAGCCACTGGGCCACCCGGTCCAGCACCCGGCGGTCCACCGTTCGCCTCCCCGTGATCAGCAGCGCGGTGGAGACCAGCGCGGTCGGCGTGACCAGGGCCAGCTCCGAGATCTCCCGGACCACCCGGAAGGCGAGCTGATTCACCGCTGTGTTGAGCTCCTCCTCGCTCGACTGCCTGGTGACGCCGAGCCCCTCCAGCGCCTCCCGCAGATCGTAGGGTGGATGCACCTGGAAGTTGAGGCGACCGAAGCGGGAGGTGAGCACCCTGCCAGCCCTGAGCACCTGCCCCAGGTCCTCCTGCTTCTTCTCCCCGCCGCTGGCCTCCCGGGTGATGGCGGCCTCCTCGATGACCTTCTCGTAGCCTATGGATATGGGGGCTATCTGGGCGTTCCTCACCCTCCCCTCCACCGCGGCCTCGGCGATCCACTTCAGCAGCCCCATGCGCGGGGTGAGCACCTTGCCGCTGCGGCTGCGGGTGCCCTCGATGAAGAACTCGATGTTGTAGCCCTCTGCAAGGATCTTGCGCAGGTACTCCGACAGGCAGATCGTGTAGAGGCGGTTGTGCCAAAAAGTCCGCTTGATGAAGAAGGCCCCGCTGCGGCGGAAGATCGTGCCCACCACCGGGATCCTTCGGAGGTTGTCTCCCGCGGCGATGCAGGGGGGCGCCACTCCGTACTGAGCCACGAGCCAGGAGAGGAGCAGGTAGTCCACGTGGCTGCGGTGGGTTGGGAGAAACAGCAGCGGGCCCCTGGCCGCCGCTGCCCGGAGGAGGGCCATCCCCTCCTCGTCCACCTCCAGCCCGTCGTAGATCCGATACCAGACGAACTTCTTGAGGAACCACCGAAAGAAGCCCAGCATCCAGTGTCCGGGCTGTGCGGAGATCTCCCTCAGGTATCCCCTGGCCAGGCGCTCCAGCTTCTGGGGAGGCTCACCTTTTTTGGAGGCCATGTGGGCGATGGTCTCCCTCAGCCTCCTGCCGCGCAGCACCTCGTCGCAGATGCGCCTGGCGCCCTTGCGCCTGGGGCCCTGGATCACCCGTCGCACCCGCTCGGTTCGGTTGGCCAGCTCGAAGCGCAGCCGCCGCACCAGGTGGTCGTCGTCCAGCTCAGCAAAGCGCTCCAGGAGCTCGTCCAGGCGAAGAGGCTCCCCGAGCCGCGGCGTCTGGTGGCGAAAATGGCGGAAGAGCTGCACAAAGGAGCGGAAAGCTCCCGGGTCCTCTGCTCCCCCCAACAGCCGCCGCAAGGGAGTCATGCGGCTGGCCCCCAGGCGCAGGGGGGATGCGCCCCAAAAAAGGTGGAGCGGCACCAGGATCACCGGGGGCCCCCCGGCGCGATGGGCGTCCAGGCAGCCGCGCAGCATCTCGTCCGCGTCTGCGACCTTGCCGGGCAGCCCGGGCAAGGGACCCTTGCGCAGAAAGAGCATGGTGGACTCTCCGTCTCCGAGCAGGGCCGCCGTGCGCTCCCGCATGGGCCGGCGCTCCCGGGCGCCCAGAAGATAGCGGAGCATCACCCAGAAGGGCTGAAAGATGAGCGTGAAGATGGCGGTCACCGTCCGGGCCAATGGCAGGCCGAAGTGGACGAAGGCGTAGTTGAAGTACAGGGCGTTGTACACGTGCTTGTGGCTGGCCACGTACACCAGACGACCCTGGGCTGCCAGGTCCCTGAGCTTGGAGACGTCCTCCTGCCGGAAGTGCTTGAGGGAGTAGAATATGCGCTGCAGCAACCAGCCGGCCAGGCCCACCCTCTGGAGCATGGCGGAGGGATCCACTGGGTCGCGGTGGGAGACGGTCATGGTAGCCTACCTGTCGCCGCCCGGGTGGGGCCAGCCACGCTGCCTCGCGAGGCCGACGAGGGCGGCCACGGTGGAGTCGAAGGCCAGCTCGTCCCAGGGGATCTCGTGGGGCGCGAACCAGCGCACGCCGAGGGTTTCGTCCAGGGGCGCTGCTTCACCGTCCACCCGGAGGGTGGAGTAGACGATGATGATGGGGCTCTTGCGGGTGCCGAAGACACCTATGAGCGGGCCCACCTCCACATCCAGCCCCACCTCCTCGGCCGCCTCTCGCCTGGCCGCCTCGGCGGGGAGCTCGCCCCGGTCGATGAAGCCGCCGGGCATGACCCACCTTCCCTTGCCCGGGTTGATTGCCCGGCGCAAGAGCAGGACTCTGCCGCCTCGCTCGGGCACGACGCAGGCCGCCACCTTGGGGTCCAGGTAGTGGACCCGCCCGCATGCCTGGCACACCAGCCTCGCTGGCTCCCCGCGCTTGAGGTTTCGCAATGAGAGCGACCCCCCGCAGGAGGGGCAGAAGCGGGGAGTCTCCTCCGGCGATGGGGGACGCGGCGGCACCCCCTTTGGGCGGTCGACCACTCGCCCGGGGCTCAACGCCGTCTCCCCTTGAGGTATCGGGCCAGGAAACCATGGACGGTCCTCCACCAGAGCAGACGGTTTTGTGGCTTGGTGACGAAGTGGGTCTCGTCCGGGAAGTACAGGAACTTCGACTCCACGCCCATTCGCTGCAGGGCCGTGAAGAGCTGCATCCCCTGGCCAACGGTGACCCGGTAGTCGTGCTGCCCATGGACGATGAGCGTGGGC
>JAJRWW010000643.1 GCA_024276595.1 Myxococcota bacterium | reverse complement strand
GATCCGGCGGTGAGAGCAGAGCCACGGTCCAGAGCCCGGCGGTGAGCAGCGCCCCACCACCGACAAGCAGCGCGGTGCGTCTTCTGCGCATGGAGCCGAGCATACTCCAAGATCCTGTGCTTGGTTGAGAAACCGGCACCATTGCGGGTTTTTTGCCACCATGGAACACATGTAGTATATTGTAGTCAATATGACACACCGCACGGATATTACTAGTGTTTTTGTCGGACGTCGCGCTGCTGTGATGCTCTTCCTGGGGGGCTTTTCGACCCTGCTCGTGGTGGTGTCCGTGCAGCAGAGGGTAAGGAGCGCCACGAGGCCAAGGCGCAGCGGGCCCGACGCGGTGGGAGTGGCAGAGCCGGGCGCGCCCCCTGAGCGACGGAGCCGCCGCCGCTGGGAGCCCGAGGTCTCCCTGCGGAGGGCGATCATGGAGGGCGGCCACCTGGTGCAGACCATGTCCGACGACACGAGGGTCCGCTTCACCGTGGAGCCGGAGCTCCAGCAGACGGCCGAGCGCCTCCTCCAGCGCTACCAGATCCCCTACGCCAGCGTGGTCATCCTGTCGGTTCGCACCGGGAAGATCCTGGTGCTGGCTGGCAGCTCCCAGGCCGACCCCGGGCTCACCCCGCGCCAGCTTGCCCTCAAGGCCTGGGCACCCTCGGCCTCGGTCTTCAAGCTCGTCACCGCTGCCGCGCTCATTGAGCGCAACAGGGCGCGCCCCATGACGCGGGTGTGCTACCACGGGGGCCTGCGGAGCCTCTCGGCCGCCAACCTCTCCGACGATCCCAGGCGGGACACCACCTGCCACACCCTGGCAGACGCCATTGGCATGTCCCTGAACCCTGTCATGGGCAAGCTGGCGCGCAAGCACCTGTCGCGCACCGAGCTGCTGGATACTGCCAACCGCTTCGGCTACAACGCCGCCATCGACTTCGACCTGGACATGCCTCCCTCCCTGGCATCCATACCCGCTGGAGAGATCGAGCGAGCTCGCGTGGCCGCAGGGTTCTGGCACACCACCCTGAGCCCGCTGCACGGCGCCCTCATCGCCCAGGCCATCGCAAACGGGGGGGTCATGGTGCGGCCGCGGCTGCTGGACGAGATCCGCTCCCCTGGGGGCCAGCGCCTCAAGCTGCCCGAGACCTGGCGCAAGCAGGTGATAACCCCCTACACCGCCAAGGTGGTGGGCCGCATGATGGTGCTCACCACCACGGTGGGCACTGCTCGGGATGGCTTCTACGACCGGCGTGGGCGGGCATACTTACCCACCGTGAAGGTGGCCGCCAAGACCGGCACCCTGAGCCGCAGGAGCCCACCTCTGGACTACAACTGGCTGGTGGGCTTCGCCCCCTTCGACCGGCCCCAGGTGGCCTTCGCCATCCTCCTGGGCAACCCGGTGCGCTGGCGAACCAAGCCCCACTATCTGGCCAGACAGCTCCTGCAGGCGGTGTTCGCCCAGCGAAGACGCGACCGACGCATTACTGGTCCGTCGAGACCCCGGCGCCGCAGGGGCGCTGGTCGCTCCTCCATCAGGTAGCCTCCCCCTGGGTCGGTCACCCACCCCGAGCCGGCCGCGAGCCGATCCCGCCGAAAACTGCTTTGCCCGGGGGCCACTTGCGGTATACATCCTTCGGTACGGCCACGGCCCGTTGCGCCCTGGAGGCTCGCTTTGGATAGAAAACGCCTGGAGGAGCTGCTCATGGGAGTCGCGGAGGGAGCCACTCCGGTGGAGGACGCCCTTCGGTCCCTGCAGGCCATGCCCTTTGCCGAGCTCCCCTTCGCCACGGTGGACCACCACCGCCAGCTCCGGGAGGGGTTCCCAGAGGTGGTGCTGGGGGAGCACAAGCCCACCCACCAGGTGGTCGCAATCCTCGAGGAGCTCGCCAAGGGGGGCGGCAACGTGCTGGTGACTCGAGTGGACCAGGCCAAGGGCGAGGCCGTGGCCGCGGCTGTACCAGGGGCCAGCCACGAGCCGGATGCCCGGGCGGTGGTGCTGCGACAGAAGCCCTTCGCAGACAGGGGGCGCGGGCAGGTTGTGGTGGTCTGCGCGGGCACATCCGACCTGCCCGTCGCCAGGGAGGCGACCCTCACCGCCGAGCTCATGGACAACCGCGTGGAGCTGGTGGTGGACGTGGGGGTCGCAGGGATCCACCGGCTCATGCACCGCTACGACACATTGCGAAGCGCCAGCGTCATCGTGGTGGTGGCGGGAATGGAAGGCGCCCTGGCCAGCGTGGTGGGCGGAATGGTGTCGCGACCAATCGTGGCGGTGCCCACCTCCATCGGCTACGGGGCCAGCTTCGGGGGGCTGGCGCCACTGCTGGGGATGCTCAACGCCTGCGCCGCCGGGGTTACGGTGGTCAACATCGACAACGGCTTTGGCGCCGGCTACGCCGCTGCGCTGATCAACCGCAGGGAGCCGGCCTGATGCAGAGGGGAATGCACCTGCACTTCGACTGCACGAGCGGCATCGCCGGCGACATGACCCTGGGCGCGCTGCTCTCGCTGGGGGTCCAGGAGCGAGTGGTGCGCGAGCCCCTCCACGCCCTGGGCCTCGCGGGCCTGGACATCCAGGTGCGGAGCGTCACCCGGGGGGCCATGGCCGCCCTGGGGGTGCGCGGGCCAGAGGAGCCCGCCGGAGAGCCGGCCCGCACCTGGGGGGACATCCGCCGCCTGCTGCGCTCACCCCCCCTGGAGCCGGGGGTCGCTCGCCTGGCCAGGGCCATCTTCGAGCGCCTTGCCCGCGCCGAGGCAGAGGTCCACGGGGTGGAGGTGGAGCAGGTACATTTCCACGAGGTGGGTGGGCTGGACG
>JAJRWW010000642.1 GCA_024276595.1 Myxococcota bacterium | reverse complement strand
TTTCACAGGTGAGACCACTTCGTTGGGGGGCGCGTCCGAAGGGAACCCTGTGTGCCATTCTCTCCATCTTCTGCGCCGCCCTGCTGGCCTGCGGCCCATCGCCAGGGGCCGGCGGAAACAACGACAACGGCAACGAGAACACAAACAGCAACACGAACGGCAGCGGCGAGTGCGGCGACGGGATCCTGGACCCTGGGGAGGCCTGCGACGACGGGCAGCTCAACTCGGACCTGCTGCCGGACGCCTGCCGCACGGACTGCTCCGCCGCCCGCTGCGGAGATGGCGTCAAGGATGGCTTCGAGCAGTGCGACGGGGCCGACCTGGGGGGCGCCACCTGCGAGGGAGAGGGATATGGCAGCGGCCCGCTGTACTGCGACCTGAGCTGCTCTTTGGACACCGGGAGCTGCACCGACTGCGGCGACGGCGTGGCGGCCGGGACCGACCCCCAGTCGCCAGGCTACGAGGTGTGTGACGGGACGGACCTGCGGGGCGTCACCTGCGAGTCGGAGGGCTTCCTCTGGGGCACCGCGCTCTGCACTGCCGGCTGCGAGCTGGACCTGTCCGGATGCAGCGCCGACCCGGCGGTGTGCGGCAACGGGATAATAGAGGACCAGGAGGAGTGCGACCTCACGAACCTGGACGGCGCCACCTGCGCCAGCCTGGGGCAGGGCTTCAACGCCGGCACCCTCCAGTGCGCCTGGAACTGCCAGTACGACACCTCCCAGTGCTCGGTGTGCGGGGACGGCGTGATAGACGGCGGGGAGGCCTGCGACGACGGCAACACCGTGGGGGACCTCACCTGCTCCGCGGACTGCAGCCTGCCCTGCGAGCCGGGCTACGCCGAGTGCTCGGGTGACACCTCCTCCTACTGCGCCTGGGACGGCTCGGGCGTGCTCACCGAGCAGTGCGATCCCCTCATGGGCTCCACCTGCAACGCCTCCACCGGGCGCTGTGTGGGCCCCTGCTCCACCTCGCAGCTCGGGTCCAGCTACATCGGCTGCGACTACTACCCCACGGTGACCCAGAACGCGCTCCTGGGCCAGTGGCCGGGAGTTCTGCTCCCCTTCGCGGTGGCGGTCTCCAACAGCGGCGTGGCCACCGCAAACGTGACGGTCACCTCGGGGGGCGCGACCATCGCCACCGCCACGGTCGGGGCCGGAGACATCGCGGTCATCACCCTCCCCTGGAACAGCCTACGAACCGCCGCCACCACCACAGTGCTCGCCGACGGCGCCTACCGCCTGCGCACGGACCAGCCGGTCACGGTCTACCAGTACAGCCCCCTGGACTACACGGACGGCTCCGGCTACACCTACACCAACGACGCGGCCCTCCTCCTGCCGACAAACACCTGGAGCGACACCTTCCGGGTGGTCTCCCGGCAGCAGTGGGTCTACTCCGGCTTCAACTACCCGGGCTTTTACGCCATCACCGCCTCCGAGGACAACACCCAGGTGGTGCTGACCCCCTCTGCCACAGGTGGCTCCGTGTCGGCAGGGGCCGGCGTCTCCGCCAGCGGCACTGGCACCGTCACCCTCAACGCTGGCGACGTGCTGCAGGTGCTGACCACCAGCGGCGACCTCACCGGGACCCTCATCACCGCCAGCAAGCCGGTGCAGGTCATCGGCGGGCACGAGTGCACCAACGTCCCGTACAACATCACCGCCTGCGACCACCTGGAGGAGGTCATCCCGCCCCTTCAGACCGTGGGCTACTCCTACCTGGTGACCGCGCCCCTGATCAACGCCTCCACCACCAAGGCTCGGATGGTGCGGGTGGTGGCCACCGAGCCCGGCACCACGATAACCTACGATCCGCCCCAGGGGGGAGCTCCCACGACCCTTGCCAACGCCGGCGACTTCTTCGAGATCAGTCAGACCCAGGCAGACTTTCTGATCTCGGCGGACCACAAGATCCTGGTGGCCGAGTACATGCTGGGGCAGGACGCGGGAGGCAACACCGGGGACCCGGCCATGAGCATGGCGGTGGCGGTGCAGCAGTACCGGCTCAACTACCTGTTCCACGCCCCCACCAACTACGAGGCCAACTACGTGAACATCACCGCCACCAGCGGAGCCACCGTGACCCTGGACGGAGCGCCCGTGGGGGGCTTTACGCCCATCGGCTCCTCGGGATACTCAGTGGCCAGGGTGCAGCTCTCCTCTGCCGGCGGCGGAAACCACACGATTCAATCCACCAGCCCCTTTGGCATCACCGTGTACGGCTACGGACAGTACACCAGCTACTGGTACCCAGGCGGGCTGAACCTGAGCGACATCTGAGCCGGGAATGTTTGCCACCGCGCGGTCCGGGTGACCATGTGGGTTATGCTCTGGCCGCGGAGAGAGGATCATCAAACTGGAAGGTGGAGATCTCCATGATGCACAGAAGGCACACAAGGCACACAGGGATCGCGCTCTGGTGCGGGCTGCTGGTGGGGCTCTCGACGGTGGGCGGATGCCCCGCCAAGAAGCGAGGCTCCCTCGGTGTTAGCTCCAGCGGGGCGCTCCTGGCAGGCGATGGCATCGGCGTCGGATCGGGCTCCTCGCAGCCCGGCGGCGGGCTGACCTTCCGCTTGACAGAGGGCCAGGCTCCTGGCGGGCACATCTCCCACAACAAGGTGGATCCCGGCAAGCCCATGACTGCTGCCCAGACGGCGGCGCTGCTGGCCCGGGCGCCGGCCCTCGTGGCCAGGGTCGGGGACACCAAGGGCTTCACCTTCAGGGCCCGCTCCTTGCCCCCTCCCCGAACCGGCAAGACAGTCAAGGAATTGTTCCCGCCGCCCTCGAAGCCTCCGGCACCGGCCGTGAAGAAGGCTGGCCCCCTGAGGGTGCTGCGCACCTCGCCCACGGGGGAGGTGCGCATGGCCCCAAAGCTGAGCGTGACCTTCAGCCAGCCCATGGTTGCCGTGACCTCCCACAAGGACACCGTCGCCAAGGGGGTTCCGGTGAAGCTGGAGCCAGCCATCGCCGGCAAGTGGCGCTGGATCGGGACCCGTACGCTGCTTTTCGAGACAAAGGTCCGCCTCCCCATGGCCACCGCGTTCCGGGCCACCGTGCCCGCTGGCACAAGGTCGGCCACCGGAGGGATCCTGGCTGAAGCCAAGTCCTGGTCCTTCTCCACCCCACCTCCCCAGGTGATCACCAAGTGGCCGAGCTGGGGCTCGCAGCCGCTCGATCCGGTCTTCTTTGTCGGCTTCGACCAGGAGATCGATCCAGACGCGGTGCTGGCCAGGCTCACCCTGACTGGTGGGGGGCACAAGATCCCAGTGCGTCGTGCCACCGCCGCCGAGGTGAAGGGAGACAAGGTGGTGGCCGCCCTGGTGGCCGCCTCCAGGCGAGCCAGGCACAGGTCCAGGTGGGTGGCCTTCGTGGCCAAAGAACGCCTGGCCCCGGGGACCAACTACCTTGTCACCCTGGGGCGAGGGACTCCTTCCGTGGAGGGCCCCCTCGAGACGAAGGAGGACCAGACCTACGCCTTCAAGACCTACGACCCCCTGAAGGTGACCTGGCAGAGCTGCCAGCCCACGTACAAGTGCCGGCCGCCATCCTCCCTGTCGATGACCTTCAACAACGCCCTGGACGAGGACGCTTTTTCTGCGAGCTCTGTTACCGTCAGCCCGAAGATACCCGGGATGCAGGTCGTGGTGCGCGGGAGGTCCCTTTACATCCTCGGCCAGGTGAAGGGCAGCACGACCTACACGGTCGCTCTGCCCGCCACCCTGAAGGACGTCCACGGGCAGACCCTCGGCAAGGCGGAGGAGCGCCTCTTCTTCTTCCGGGAGGCGGCCCCAAGGCTCTTGTCCAACTATCGCAGCGTGGTGGTTTTCGACCCCGCCGGTGACAAGGTGTTTCGGGTCCACTCCATCAGCCACAGGCAGCTCCGGGTGACAGTGCGGCGAGTAAAGCCCTCCCACTGGTCCGCATACCTCGAGTACCAGCGCAAGTATCGATGGAGCAAGGATGTGCCGCCCATGCCGGGGGAGATCGTCATCCAAAAGACCATCACCCTCAAGGGGCCCATCGACCAGATGAGGGAGACGGAGATCCCCCTTACCGCGGCCCTCAACAAGCAGGGTCACGGTCAGCTCCTGGTGCAGGTCAGCTCCTGGCCCCTGGCGGCAAAGCGCCACAAGCGCCAGTATGTCCTCGCCTGGGTTCAGGCCACGGACCTGGCGGTGGACGCCTTCGCTGACCACACCACCCTGCTGGCATGGGTGAGCCGCCTGCCCGACGGCAAGCCCGTGCAGGGGGCGCGGATCTCCATCCAGCCCACCGGGGCCTCCGGGCGCTCGGGCGCCGACGGCCTCGGGAAGGTGGCCCTGCCCGCCGCCCAAAAAGGGAAGCGCCGCCGGGTGCTGGTGGCACAAAAGGGCGACGACCTGGTGATGCTGCCCGAGAGCCGCAACTACTGGGGTGGCGGGTACTGGTACCGACGCAGCGCACCCGGGGAGACCCTCCGCTGGTTCGTCTTCGACGACAGGAAGCTCTACAAGCCCAAGGAGGAGGTGCGCCTCAAGGGCTGGGTGCGCATGGTGGACATGGGCGCTGGCGGAGGCCTGCGCCTGCTCTCGAAGCCTGGCCTGAAGGTCGGCTGGGTGGTGCACGGCCCCAGGGGAAACAAGCTGGCCACAGGCTCATCCAAGATCAACGTGCTGGGGGGCTTTCACTTGAAGTTCAAGCTCCCCGACAGCGTGAACCTGGGCAGAGCGCGAGTGACCCTCACCACAAACGCCTCCCTTGGCGGCAGCTACCACACCCACAGCTTCCGCGTGGCAGAGTTTCGGCGCCCGGAGTTCGAGATCTCCACCCGAGCGAGCGCCGGGCCCCACCGAGTTGGCGGCCACGCTGATGTGCAGGTCAGGGCCAGCTACTTTGCGGGCGGGGGCCTGCCAGGGGCCGCGGTGCGCTGGCAGGTGGTGGCCAGACCCGGCCACTTCACGCCTCCAGGACGATCGGACTGGACCTTCGTGGGCTGGGCGCCTTCCTGGAGCCGCCGACAAAAGATTCGCACCAGCAGCCAGCCCTTCTCGGGGGTGACCGACAGCCGCGGCGCCCACAGGCTGCGCATCCACTTCGACGCGGTGGACCCCCCGCGACCCATGTCCGTGACGGCCTCGGCAACGGTTACCGATGTCAACAGACGCACCTGGACCGCGTCCAGGCACCTGCTCGTGCATCCATCCAAGCTCTACGTGGGTCTGCGCACAAAGAGCTTCTTCGTGAAGAGGGGGGCCCCCCTGCGGGTGGAGGTCATCGTCACGGATCTGGACGGCAAGGCGGTGACCGGCCGGGTGGTCGGTGTCCAGGCTTCACGCATCGAGTGGCGCTACCTCAAGCACAAGTGGCGTCGGGTGGAGCGGGACCTGCAGAGCTGCAGGATCATCTCTTCCAAGGCTCCGGGCAAGTGCGTCTTCAAGACCACCAAGGGAGGGACCTACATCATCCGCGGCCGGGTGACCGACTCCGACGGCAGACCCAACCGCACCAGCATGACCCGCTTCGTCACTGGAGGACGGCTGCCGCCGAAGAACCTGGTTGAGAAGGAGAAGGTGCGGCTGGTTGCGGACAAGAAGGAGTATCGCCCCGGCGACAAGGCGCGGATCCTGGTGCAGGCCCCCTTCGCCCCGGCCGAGGGCCTGCTCACCGTGCGACGCTCGGGCATCGCTCAGGTAAAGCGCTTCTCCATGAGCTCCACCACGACTGTTTTGGAGCTGGGCATCAAGGAGAGCCACTTCCCGAGCCTGAGCGTGCGGGTGGACCTGGTGGGATCCGCACGCCGGCTGGACCCCAAGGGCGATCCGCTGCCCAAGGTACCCAGGCGTCCGGCCTACGCCAGCGGCAACGTCAGCCTCTCCGTTCCGCCCCGGAGCCGCAGCCTCCAGGTGGCTGTGTCGCCGGAGAAAAAGAGCCTCTCCCCCGGGGGCAAGACTCCCCTGCGGATAAAGATCTCCGACTCCTCTGGCCGCCCCGTTGCCGGCGCCGAGGTGGCCCTCGTGGCCGTGGATGAGGCAGTCTTGGCCCTCACGGGTTACAAGCTCTCGAGCCCCCTTTCGGTCTTCTATCCACACCGCTTCAGCGGGGTGCGAGACACGTACCTCCGGGCCCTGGTGCAGCTCACGGATCCCGCCAGGCTCATGGCCCGCACGGGAGGCTCCACGCCAGGTCCAACCGATGCGCTGAAGCAGAAATCCGCTGAGCATGCCATGAAGAAAGCCGCCCCCACTGCCTCCAGGGAGCCATCCCCGCTCACCGCAGCTCCCGGCAGCATAGGGCGCCGCCGCGCCAGGGCCAGCGATTCAAAGAACCGTCCGGCTCCACCCTCCGGGGCTTCCATCGCCGTGCGAAAGGACTTCTCCGCCCTGGCCCTCTTCGCTCCATCGGTAAGAACCGACGCCTCGGGGGAGGCCAGGCTCACCCTGAAGGTGCCCGACAACCTCACCCGCTATCGGGTCATGGCCGTGGCCGTGGCCGGGGCCACCCGGTACGGCTACGGGGAGGCCACGGTCACGGCGCGCAACCCACTCATGCTGCGGCCGTCGGCGCCGCGCTTTCTGAACTTCGGCGACCGCTTCTCGCTGCCGGTGGTGGTGCAGAACCAGACCGACCAACCCATGCGGGTCCAGGTTGCTGTGCGCGGCACCAACGTCAGGTGGACCGGAGCCCGAGGGAAGACAATATCGATCCCGGCCAACGACCGCAGGGAGGTGCGCTTCGGTGCCGAGACGGTCACCGCAGGGGTGGCCCGCTTCCAGGTTGTGGCCGCCGCCGGGAGCTTCGCCGACGCGGCGCGGATCCAGCTCCCCGTGTGGACCCCGGCAACCACCGAGGCCTTCGCAACCTACGGCACCATCGACGCCGGCGCTTCCGTCCAGCCCGTGTCGATGCCTTCCGGGGTCATCAAGGTGTTTGGCGGCCTGGAGATCTCCACTTCCTCAACCGCCCTGCAAGCCCTCACTGACGCGGTGCTCTACATCTTCTCCTACCCCTACGAGTGCTCGGAGCAGATCTCCTCGCGGGTGCTGGCGGTGGCCGCCCTGCGGGATGTGCTCTCCTCTTTTCAGGCCAGGGGCCTCCCCAAGGGCGACGCCATCAAGGCCGCAATGGCAAGGGACCTGCGGCGGCTTCAGAACATGCAGAACGACGACGGCGGCTGGGGGTTCTGGCGCCGCTTCCAGCGGAGCTGGCCGTTCCTCTCCGTGCACGTGACCCACGCCCTGGTGCGGGCGAAGGCAAAGGGCTTCTCCATCCCATCGCGCATGTACACCAAGGCGCTGGCGCACATCAAGAGCATTGAACGGCACATACCCGCCACCTACTCGGAGCACACCAGGCGAGTCATCACGGCCTACAGCGTCTACGTGAGGGCGCTGGCGGGCGACGTGGACGTGCCCAAGGCCCTCCGCACCTACCGGTGGCTCAGGCGCAACAAGGGCGAGGCCCTGGAGGCCACGGCGTGGCTGTACCCGGTGCTCTCGGGCGCTCCCTCCGCCAGAGGGGAGGTCGCGCAGATCCGCAAGGACCTCAACAACCGGGTCACCGAGACGGCGGGCGCGGCCCATTTCCGGACCTCCTACAGCGACGGCTCCCACCTGATCCTGTACTCGGATCGGAGGGTCGACGGGCTGCTGCTCGAGGGGCTGATCAAGGACCAGCCTCAAAGCGACCTCATCCCAAAGATCGTCCGAGGCCTTCTGGCCCACCGCAAGCGCGGACGCTGGGCCAACACCCAGGAGAACGTCTGGGTCCTGCTGGCCCTGGACAGGTACTTCCACACCTTCGAAAAGACCACCCCCAACTTCGTGGCCCGGGTCTGGCTCGGGGACCGCTTTGCCGGACAGCACCGCTTCTCTGGGCGCACCACCGAGCAGTACAATGTGGCCATTCCCATGCGGCTGCTGGGGGAGCCCGGCAAGACCCAGAAGCTGGTGCTGGACAAGAGGGGCGCCGGGCGCCTGTACTACCGCATCGGGATGCGCTACGCCCCGGCCGACCTGCGCCCCCCACCCGCTGACCACGGCTTCGTGGTGCAGCGGCGCTATGAGGGGGTGGACAATCCCTCCGACGTCATGCGCCTCTCCGACGGAGCATGGAAGGTCAAGGCTGGCGCGCGGGTGAGGGTAGTGGTCACCATGGTGGCCCACGCTCGGCGCTACCACGTGGCCCTGGTGGACCCGCTCCCCGCCGGGCTGGAGGCGATTAACACTGCTCTGCGAGGAGCCCAGCCAGCCCCTCCCAGCGCTCCTCCGGGCCGGCGTGGCCGCTGGACACGGCCACAGCGCATGAAGCGCGCGCTGTTCGGCGGGCCACAGGGCTGGTGGCGAAGAGCCTGGTACGAGCACCAGAACCTGCGCGACGAGCGCGCGGAGGCGTTCACGTCATATCTTCGCGCCGGCGTGCACGTGTACAAGTACGTCACCCGGGCCCTCACCCCGGGCACCTTCGTGGTGCCCCCCGCCAAGGCGGAGGAGATGTACCACCCCGAGACCTTTGGCCGCAGCGCGGGTGATCGCCTGATCGTGGAGTAGGCGCCCCGGCTACCACCTCTTGAGGCTCACGTTTCCCTTCCGGCTGCTGAGGAGAATGGGGGTCCTCCCGCTCCCCAGCCGGGCACGAACCCGGCGGCCCCCCATGCCCTGGGTGGGGAAGTCGCAGTGGATGGACCCGGTGCGAACCCTCGCGGTGATCAGCCCATCCAGCCGAGGCGAGGCGTGCAAGGTCAGGTTCCCGGAGTCAGTGCTGGCCTCGCTGGGACCCGACAGCCTCGTCTCCGGCCGGAGCCAGAGGGAGACGGAGCCGACACCAGTGGTGAGGACAAACCGCTTCGGTGTCCCGCGGAGGGTGATGTTCCCCTCCCCTGTGTGCAGCTTCACCCTCCCGGCGATCCCGCGGGCGCGCACCTCGCCGCTGCCGGTGGTTGCCTCCACGTCGCCTAGAAGGTTGGTCAGGGTCATGTGGCCGCTACCCGTTGCCAGAAAAAGCGGTGTGTCCGGCGGAACGGTGATGTGCAGGTGCATGTGGTACTTGGCGCTGCCGCTGCTTTTTGGAGATGTGCCCTGGACCAGGAGCTCTCCCCTCTTCTTGGAGGCCACCACCCGAATGGAGCCCAGCTTTCCCTGGGCACCCCACAGGGCGCGCACCTTGCTAAACACCTCCATGGAGACCATCCCCACCCGACCAGCGGCCACTGAGATGTACCCCGTGGACACCCGCACTCGAACCACTGTCTTGGGCGCCACCGGGATGAACTGCTCTGTGCGCCTGGTGGCGGTGGATTGCCTGCAAGCGGCGGACAGGATCCCGGGCACGAGCAAGACCACGCCCAACAGGGCGCTGAACAGACGAGCGTGGGACAGACCAGGCTCCGTCTCGCACCTGTTGCTTTTCTGAGGCAAGGCCTCGCCAGAGCTTGCTGCCATTCGGTTCTGCTCCCCGACTTCAGGCCCCCTACAATACGACAGCTCTCGCAGCTCCACGAGCCTTTTCCGGCCGGGGTGTGCAGAGCCCCGGAGGGAGCCATCCCCGGATCCTGTCCGCGGGAGCGGGGTTGCAGGCCGGGCACCGAGCAGAGTATACACTGGTGGCAGATGAGCTCCCGGTTGCTCTACGGGAGCGGTGGATCGGCGCTGCGCCACCTTCGCCATCTCATCTCAGGAGCTGCTCTTCCATGCGACGCATCCTCGGCATCAGGTACGGTCACGACTCCTCGGCGGCGCTGATCGTGGACGGCGGGATCGTCGCCGACGTGGCCGAGGAGAGGTTCACCAGGGTGAAGCACGACCAGTCCTTCCCCACCAGGGCGATCGCCTACTGCCTGGCCGCGGGAGGCATCTCCAGCGGCGACCTGGACGCCCTCGCCGTGGCCAGCACCAGGACTCCAGGTGCCCTCTCCGACTTCATCGCCTTGCCCGAGGGGAGCCAACGCGGTGGGCCAGGAGCCACCCCGGATCGGCCCGGGCTCCTCTCCCGGGTGCGCCGACAGATCCGGGGCTACATGAACCCTCCCACCAGGACGGCGGCAGCGTCCGGGTCCCAGATGCCCCTTTACCTGCCACCGCTGGAGCTCTCCCCCTCATGTGAGGTGGTGAACGTGGCCCACCACCTGGCCCACGCTGCCAGCGCATACCACACAGCCGGGTTTGGCGACGAGCGAGCGCTGGTGGTCACCTGCGACGGCCGCGGGGACGACGTGTCCACGGCCATCTGGAGGGGAGAGAATGGCCGGCTCGAACGGCTCGAGGCCTGGGACGGCTCCGGCTCCATTGGCTGGTTCTACTCGGCGGCAACCGAGGCCATGGGCTGGCGCCACGGCAGCGGCGAGTGGAAGATGATGGGGCTCGCACCCTATGGTGACCCCGTCCCCGGCGCTCTGGCCGGCTTTCATCCGGTCTTTCGAGGCGGGGAGCTGGTGCGCCCCCACGACTTCGGAACCCCGGGACGGTTCCTGGACCATGGCGCCAACCACTACCACCTGCGGGACGCGGCCGCCCTTCGGGAGATAGTGGAAGAGCTGGGTCGCGAGAGCTTCGCCGCGGAGGCTCAGCGGGTGTTCGAGGCCCAGATGGAGCAGATCATCTTTCCGTGGCTGGAGCGGGAGGGCACAGGGCTTCTCGCCTGCGCCGGGGGCGCCTTTCTCAACGTGAAGGCCAACCAGCGGATCTGGGCCTCGGGCAAGGTGGAGAGGCAGTGGATCTACCCCAACCCGGGCGACTCTGGTCTGGCGGTGGGAGCGGCTCTGCATGCCTACTTTGCGGCTCATCCCGCAAGGCGCGGCCAGCGGCTGCACAACCTGTACCTGGGCCCCCAGCACTCGGACGAGGAGATCCGGGAGATCCTGCGTGAGCGAAAGCTGCCCCACAGCCGCCCCGCGGACCTGGTGGGGGAGGTGGCCTCCCACCTGGCCAAGAACCGGATAGTTGGCTGGTTCCAGGGCCGCATGGAGGCGGGTCCACGTGCCCTGGGGAACCGCTCCATCCTCATGAGCCCCCTGAGGGCAGAGCACAAGGACGTGATCAACTCCTGCGTCAAGTACCGGGAGGCCTTCCGTCCCTTCTGCCCGTCCCTGCTGGCGCAGAGGTCAGACGACTACTTTGTGGGCGCCAGGGAGGAGCCCTTCATGATCACCTCCTTCGATGTGAGGCCCGAAAAGCGCGACCTGATCCCGGCGGTGGTGCACACGGACCACACGGCCAGACCGCAGACCGTCCGCAGGGAGGACAACCCCCTCTACTACGACCTGATTGAGAGGTTCGGCGAGCTCACCGGCGAGCCCATCCTCCTGAACACGTCCTTCAATGTCCGCGGCGAGCCCATCGTCTGTCACCCACGGGAGGCCATCCGCTGCTTCTTCGACACCGGCCTGGACGTGCTCGCCCTGGGCGGGTTCCTGCTTACCAAGCCCGGGCTCTGAGCGGCCCGACCCAATGCGAATCCTCTTTCACACCCGCAAGCGCGACGCCCCCTCCACCCAGATCAACGCCCCCAACCTGGCCCGACTGGCAGATGTCCCTGGGGTGGAGATCGACCTCTTTGGGGGCTCCTTCGCCGACTATGATGTGGTGCTCTTTATGGGCTACGACCCGGAGGTCGCCCGGGTCCGTGAGGAGAACCCGGCGGCCCTGGTGGGCATAGTCGACCCCCGCCCCTTCTCTGCCGACCATGTGCGGCGAGCAGACTTCGTGGTGGCAAACGGCCTGGAGATGGAGGGCTGGGCTGCCAGGCACTGCTCCAATATCTACGTCTACCCGATCTACCCACGGCTGGACGCAAAGCCCCGCCGACACCAGGTCCGGGACCGGCTGGTGGTCTGCTACCACGGCAACCTCGTGCACCTGCACACGATGTTTCCCCACGTATCCGCTGCCCTGGAGGCGCTGGGGGAGACGCGCCCGGTGGAGCTTCGGGCCGTCTACAACCTGGAGCGCCTCGGGCCGCCCACCCTGGATCTGTTCGACTCCGACCGGGTCACCCTGCGGCTCTTGCAGTGGAGCGAGACCGCCTGCCAGGACCACTTCGCCGACGCGGACATCTGACTGCTCCCCAACCTGATCCCCATGGGCCAGCCGCGCCACGCCAAGGAGGCCATCGCCAGCCCTGGCGGGCTCTTTGGAGAGCACGAGAGCGACTACCTCCTTCGCTACAAGTGCACGAGCAACTTCGGCAGGTGCTTCGTGTTCGCCCAGCTCGGCATCCCCGTGGTCGCCGACATGTTCCCCTCGGCAGCGCAGGTGATCCGCCAGGGCCACAACGGCTTCCTCGCCTGCGGCGCGGCGTCATGGCACCGCGCCCTTTCCCTCCTAGCCGAGTCGCCAGAGCTTCGCCAGCGCATGGCAGACAACATGCTCCAGACCTACCGGGAGCGCTTCGCGGTGGACGTCCTCAACCGCGGGCTGGTGCGGTTCATCCGGGAGCTGCAGCCGGCCCGGAGATCTCCGGCCGCGCTGGACGAGGCCCAGGCCAGGCTGGACGCCCTGCTCTCCCGCCGCGAGCAGGGCCTCGGTGAGTCGGCGCTGCTCGCACGCCTGGCCGGAGCTGGCAAGCGGCTGGGGGCTGCGGCCAGGAGGCTGGCCGCGAGGCTCATGCCCCCTGGTGCAGGCCGGCCATGAAGAGGGGCACCGACACGCCCACTGCCAAGCAAACCGCCCCCGGTCAGCCCGGGGAGCAGCCCCGCCAGCCCCGCGCCTCGCGCTCTCTCCAAATGTCGTCGTAGAGCGCCAGGATCCTCCTGGCGTTTCTCTCCGGGTGAAACAGGGTCAGCGCCCTGGTGTGGCCCGCTTCCCCCATGGCGCGGGCGAGGTCCGGGTCTGCGCAAAGGCGCCGGAGGGCCGCTGCCAACGCCCCCGCCTCGGGGGAGACCAGCAGGCC
>JAJRWW010000058.1 GCA_024276595.1 Myxococcota bacterium | reverse complement strand
CTGCGACGAGATCGAGTATCCGAGCACCTGTGACAAGTCCTCCGATGGCGCCGGTCCGCCCTCCACATGTCCGGGTGGAGTGACCTTTCGCTGGAGCCTGGACCAGGACTATCTCCCCGTGGGGGGCGAGGAGGCCATGACCGAGCCCTTCGTGCAGGTGCGGGTGACCCCCAGCCGCCCCATCACCGTCACCCTCCAGGTGACAGACTGCGACGGCAACACCGTCACCAACAGGACCCAGGTGGGCATCATCGTCGACTACCCTGCCGGCGACGCCACCCCATGACCTGTGCTTTCCGTTCTCGCTATCGGGGGCATCAGCGCCGTGTGGGGACCAGGTTCTCCAGGCCGTGCTTGCGCATCCGATAGTAGAGGGTGGACCGATTGATCCCCAGGCTGCGCGCCGCCGCGGCCACGTTGCCCGCGCTGCGCTCCAGGGCCTCGGCGATCTGCGCCCGCTCCTCTTCTCCGAGCCGCTCGGCCAGGGAGCGAGCTTCCTGGGTGTGCGGTGGCGCAGGCGCACCGAAGGGGTGGGGCGGCGAGGGGGCACCGGTGGGGTGGGGCGGCGAGGGGGCGTGTGCTGAGGTCTGCGCCACCGGCGCCGCCGGGCCTTGGTGGGGACCGCTCAGCTCCCCGGTGAGGGGCTCGGTGGGCAGGGTGGAGATGGGCCCGAAGTCCAGGTCGAGGGCGCGCACCCGCTCGCCCTGGCAGAGGATGAGCGCCCGCTCCATGACGTTCTCCAGCTCGCGCACGTTCCCCGGCCAGTCGTAACCAACCAGCTTGTCCAGGGCCGAGGGAGAGATGTCCTGCACCTGCTTGCCAATGGTGGGGCCGAACTTCTCCAGGAAATGACGGGTGAGGGCCAAAATGTCTTCCTTGCGCTCCCTCAAGGGTGGGATGACCACCGGGAACACGTTCAGCCTGTAGTACAGGTCTCGGCGAAAGACGCCCCGGGAGATGAGCTCCTCCAGGTTCCGGTTCGTCGCCGAGATGAGGCGCACATCCACCCGAACCGTCTCCCGACCCCCGATGCGCTCGAACTCACGCTCCTGCAGCACTCGCAGCAGCTTGATCTGCACCTCCGGAGGTAGGTCTCCCACCTCGTCCAGAAACAGGGTGCCCCCGTCGGCCAGCTCGAAGCGACCCATTCGGCGGGTGACGGCGCCGGTGAAGGAGCCCTTCTCGTGGCCAAAGAGCTCGCTCTCCAGGACCCCCGGAGCGAGGGCGGCGCAGTTCACCTTCACAAAGGGCCGGCCCTCCCTGGGGCTGTTGATGTGGATGGCGTGGGCCAGGAGCTCCTTGCCTGTGCCAGTCTAGCCTCGCAAGAGCACCGTGGAGGCGGTGGGCGCCACCTGCTCCACCTGGTGCAGCACCTTCCGCAAGCTGGGGGCGTCGCCGATGATCTGCCCGTAGTCGAAGGCTCCGTGGCGCTCTGACTCCAGGTAGCCCGTGTACTGCTTCAGGCGGGCCGTGAGGCGCTCGTTCTCCCGCCGCAGGTGGAACCGCTCCAGGGCCTGGGAGACGATGGCCTGCATCTCGTCTCGGTCCCAGGGCTTTAGCACGTAGCGGTACACGTGCCCCAGCTTGATGGCCTCCATGAGCACGTCCTCGTCCCTGAAGGCGGTGAGGATGATGCCCACCGCGTCGGGGCGCAGGTCCCGAGCTCGGCGCAGAAACTCTGTGCCGCTCATGCGCGGCATGCGCTGGTCGGTGATGATCACCGCCACGTCGCGGTGCTCCAGCAGCTCCAGCCCCTCGGCGCCGGAGAGGGCAGTGTGCAGGTGGAAGCTGCCCTTGAAGTTGAAGCGGAAGGCGTCCAGGTTGTCCTGCTCGTCGTCCACCAGCAGCACCGGGTGGACGAGATGTGGCTTGTGGAGGGAGGGCTTTACCATCGGAGACGATATTATGGGAGGGGGAGCGCGGGCACTAGCCATTTTTTCGGCAAGGGCTCTCGTCAGCGGCCCGGTCAAGGGGCCGACAGCATTGACAGGGAGAGGGTGGGGAGCATAACTAGGGGCCGTGGCCGACCAAGGGAGCATACTGGACTCCATCCTCAGGGCGCTGGGCGTAAACCCCACCTCCTTCCGCTGGCGCTGGCGCCGGCGGAGGCAGGCCCTCACGCGCTGGTACAGGGGGATTGAGAACCGGTCCAGGGCGGCGCGCTACCAGCACAAGACCTGCCACGACTGTGGCTCTCCGGTGGACCGCCAGGAGAAGCAGTGCCCGCGATGTGGCGCCACCCTCTCCAGCGCCAGCGCGCACCGCCTCGGTCGCTGGTTGGGCCTGTTGGTGCCAGAGGGAGCGTACGTCTACACCACCTTGCTGAGCTTGATCATCGTCGCAGTGTTCGGTGCCATGCTGGCGCAGGGGGGAGCGCAGATGCTCTGGGCCAGCTCCGCGGAGGCGGTGAAGCAGCAGATCCTCATCGCGCTAAACCTCGGGGCGGGTCACGTGGGCTACCTGGATCCAGCGCGTCTTTGCCACGACCTCCGGCTGGAGGGGCTCGGCTCCATGTGTCCCCGAGCCCCGCACATTCACCGGCTGGTGACCCCCATCTTCGTGCATTTTGGCATCCTCCACTTGGGCTTCAACCTCTACGTGCTCACCCGCCTGGCTCCCCAGATGGAGGAGGTGTATGGTCGCAGCCGCTTTCTACTGCTCTTTTTGGCAAGCTGAGTGGGCGGCAACATCATGTCCATGTGGTGGAGCTGGCAGAGCCCTGGAGCCGTCTCCGCCGGCGCCTCGGGGGCTCTTTTTGGGCTCATGGCCGCAGCCGTGGTCTACGGTCGTCGCTCCAGGACATCCTTTGGGAACGCCCTCTCCTCGGAGTGGCTCCAGCTCGGGGTCTTTGCCGTGGTCTTCTCTCTGCTGGTGGGCAGGGTGGACCACGCGGCCCACGCCGGGGGCGCCCTCACCGGAGCAGGGCTGGCCCTGGTGCTCCCGGACCGGACCACCCACTCTCGGATCCCCACCCAGGTGTGGCTCGGGCTGGAGCTTTTCTGCCTGGCCATCATCCTGGGGAGCTTCGTGGCCCTCTTCCTGCTGGACGACCCGATCTACGCCCTCTACCGCAAGACGTGGTTCGGCGGCTGACAGTGGCGGGTCGGCATGGGACTGAGGTGGAACCCGTCCCCTGGAGGCGACCGCTACCTGCTGCTCCAAAGCACCCAGGCGCGCCGTGTCCGCTCCCGGCTCTCGGGGGTGAGCGGCAGCAGGCCGAGGCGGGCCGAAAGGTGCGGGAGCGCCTCGGGCTTCATCTGCTCCAGGAGGGGCCCGTGGGCCGGATGGTCCGTTGGCAAAGACACCAGCAGCGTAATGGGCAGAAGCAGTGGGTAGCTCCCCTTGATGGCCGCCGCACGATCAGTGGCCAGGTAGCCCGGGGAGCCCGCCTTTCGAGAGAGCGCCAGCATCTTGATGCCGGGGGGAGTGAGCTTGCCAACGGGGTGGCGCGGGATCTGGTATGTGGCCAGCAGACCCAGGGCCCCGGGGGTGCGACGCACGGACTCCACCAGGGTGGCAACGTCTCGCACCCGGCGTACCGATGAGTTGAGCGCCCCCTTGCCACAGAAGCGACGTCGCAGCATGGCGGTCAGATCGCTGTCGTGGCCCAGGGTGTAGGCCACCAGCGGAATGCGCGGGCCGTGGAGCTCGCGCCAGCCACGCACACCGCTGCACATCACCCGCTTCAGGTCATGGAGGCTGAGGCGATCCATGGGGTTGGTGGCGTTCGCAAGCACGGCGAGCGTCTCGGCTCCCAGCAGGAGCGCCCGGATGGGAGCGCGCTGGTTCCCGCGAGCCCTCCCGCCGTGGCCCCTGGTGGGGGGCTCGCTGTCGAGCACCAGGTTCACCTCGCCCCGGGCGAGGGCCACGAGGGGCGCAGGCGTCGCGATCTCCTCGAGCACCAGGGGAGGCTGCCCGTGCTCGAGCAGAGCTCGCAGCCTGGCCAGCAGGCCTCGGGTGTCCTCGGTGGCGGCCACCTTCACGACAATGGGCGCGGCGGCGCTCGAGCTGTGCTTTCGGGCACCGGGGCGCCTGTGGCTCTCGCCGCAGCCCCCTGCGGGCGCGACGAGGGCCAGGGCGACGAGGGCCAGGGCGACGAGCGAGACGGGGCCGAGGGATGCCAGCGTGAGCACCGGCCGAGAGGCCGGCCGGGCTTGCGGATGGAGCAAGCCCTGTCGGCTCCGCCGCCCTGTCATGCCTCTTCCAGCAGGGCCAGGGCGCGGCTCCCCACCTCTGCTCTCGGGCACTCGTGCCGCATCCCGGTGCGCAGGTCCTTGAGCTGAACCGCGCCACGGGCGAGCTCCTCCGGCGCAACCACCGCCGCCAGCGGGATCTCCCGCCCGGCCGCGTACTTGAGCTGCCTGCCCAGCTTGGAGGGCTCGGGGTACAGCTCGACCCGGAGCGAGCCCCTGCGCAGCTCAGCGGCCAGGGCCACTGACTCAGGGGCCAGCTCCGCGCTCCAACAGGTCACCAGCACCTGGGGACCGCTGGTGGCAGGGCGGAACATGCCCCGCTCTCCCATGACCACCAGGATCCGCTCCAGGCCCAGGGCGACCCCGCAGGCTGGCACCTTTCTCCCCAGGAACATGCCCACCAGCTCGTCGTAGCGCCCCCCGCCCGCGAGGCTCCCCGCGAGATCGCTCACCTCCACCTCGAAGATGGGGCCCGTGTAGTAGGACAGCCCCCTGGCGAGCACCGGGTCCACGGTCAGCCGCCCGGCCGCGGGCCCGCGAGCCGTGAGCCGCAGCACCTCTCGCAGCTCGGCGATCCCCTGGGCGCCGCGCTCGGAGTCGCCCACTCGCGCCTCCAGCGCGGCCAGGATCGCCTCGTTGTCCTCCCCCAGCTCTCTTTGGAGCACCGGGCCCAGCTCGCGGATCGCCGCCGCATGGAGGCCGCGGTCCCGCAGCTCGGCGGCCACCCCGTCGGGGCCGATCTTGTCCAGCTTGTCCATGGCCACCAGGGCGTCGGTCTCCAGGTGCTCAGGGACCCCTGCGCAGCTCACCAGGGCAAACAGGAGCTGCCGGTGGTTCAGCTTCACCCGCAGCTCGGAGAAGCCCAGCTCATCAAACACCTCGCAGACGGCTCCCAGCAGCTCCGCCTCCACCCCCATGGACTGGGAGCCGACAATGTCGGCGTCGCACTGGAAGAACTCCCGGAAGCGCCCGCGCCCGGGCCGATCGGCCCGCCAGACCGGCTGCACCTGGAAGCGGCGGAAGATCCTGGGGAGCCTGGATCCGTGCTGGGCCACAACCCTGGCCAGGGGGACCGTCAGGTCGTAGCGCAGCCCCAGGTCGGCCAGCCGCCGCTCATCCACGGGCTCTTGCGAGGAGAGGGTCCGGGTCAGCTTCTCCCCCCGGTGGAGGAGCCGGAAGATGAGCTGGTCGCCCTCGTCCCCGTACTTGCCCAGGAGGGTGGAGAGGTTCTCCATGGCGGGGGTCTCCAGGGGGAGGAAGCCGTAGCTGCGGTAGACCCGCTCCACCACGGCGATGACCTGCCTCCGCTGCTCCATGGCCTCTGGGAGAAAGTCGCGGGTGCCCGCAGGGGGCTTGGTGCTCGTGGACATGGGCACCCTTTTCCCCTGGGGTGTGCGCCCGTGTCAAGCTCCACGTCGGCGGCGGAGCAGGAGCAGGAGCAGCAGCCACAGCGGCAGCGAGGAGGAGGGGGATGAGGAGGGCGAGCTTGCAGCACGGCAGCCGCAGCCGCTGTCAGAGGCGGCGGGCAGAGGTCCCGCGTCCGCGCCAGGGGTGGAGGACGCGTCCGAGGCAGCAGCCGCGTCGGCGGCATCGGTCGCGTCGGGCTCCCCGGCGTCTGCCACTCCGGCGTCGGGCTGGGGCTGGGTGGTGGGGCACTGGGTGTCGGCGAGCATGACCGAGACGTCTCGGCTCCTGGTGGCGCTGCCCACGGCGGTCACGGTCAAGATCACCTCGCCCGCAGGGAGCCCACTGGTGTCCCAGCTTCCGTGCCAAAGGCGCGGCTCCACTGGATCGGGGGTCATGGGGACTGGGGCGTTGCCGTCCACGGAGAAGCTCACCGAGGTCACGGTGTTGGCGTCGAAGACCAGGGCGCGCACGGGGTTGTCGGTGGCAGTGTTGCAGACCTGGTAGGCGTAAGGGTTCTCCTGGCCGGAGTGCAGCAGGCGGTTGGCAGGGGCCGTCACGATCACGAAGGGCCATGGATCGTCCACGTCGGTGGCCTCGTAGGAGAGGGCGTCGTTGTCGATGGCGATGACGGCGATGTTGTTGACGTTGCCCTTGCCCAGGGTGTCCACCTCGCCGCTGAGCAGGTAGCTGCCCATGTAGCTGCCGTAGTCGTGTCGGTGGCCGTGGAACCAGAAGGCCTGGTGGAGCTGGAGGAGATCGATGACCTGGTCGCTCCCCGCGGGGCTGTCCACCGGGTGATGCCCGAAGGCAATGGCCAGGGTGGCGGTGGCGTTGGCGGTGAGCACGGCGTCCATCTCGGAGATCTCCTCCGCCGAGAACTCCGGGCTCTCGAAGAAAGGGCCGCTCCCATCGTTGGGAGTGGATGTGCCATATAGCAGGTACTGCCCGAACGGGAAGCTCAGGACCATCGCCCGGGTGGTAGAGCTGAAGGTGGACCCGTTGAGGGAGTAGGTGAGGTAGTGGGCGAGCTCGCCAGCGCCGCTCTCCCCGTAGGCGTCGTGGTTGCCCGGGATGTCCATGAAGATGTCGGTGGTCATGCCCGCCGCGTCCACCACGGACCGGTAGTCCAGCCACTCGGCGGTGTCTTGACCGGATGCGGGGATCTGGTTGGCAGAGCCGTCGCAGATGTCACCTGTGACCACCACCGCCGCCGGGTCGATTGTGGTGAAGGCCTCCCCCAAGGCGAGCTCGAAGTGGGGGATGGCGTCGGGGCCCTCGACCTGGGTCGCGCCGATGTGGGTGTCGGAGATGTGCATGATCCAGAAGATGGGCTCGGAGTCGTGGGAGTAGCGGGCTGCGAATGGGTCGGCGGCGCGGGCGTTACCACCGCCCGCCAGGGTCGCCGCTGCCAGGGCCAGCGCTCCAATGGTGATCTTGCTCATGGTGGCTCTCCGGTCTGGTGAGGTGGCCGAATCGTAGCATGGCAAGGGCTTTCGAATACAGCCCATTGTGCCGGGGGTCGATCTTGGCACCTCGGGGGCACCTCGGGGCAAGGGTTTGACAGGCCCTGGCAAGGGCTGCTAGCAAGGCACCATGGCGAGGAGAAAAGACCGCTTGCGGTCGGGAGGTGACGCCCGGCCAGATCCGCAGCTCGGCATGGACGCACTGTTGGGGGAGCCGGGGGGTGACGGGGGACCCCAGGAGCCCAAGGTGTACGGCGTGGGGGAGGTCGTGCGCCTGGCGAGCCGCACGCTGGAGCAGAGCTTCGGCGTCGTCTGGGTGGAGGGCGAGATCTCCAACCTCAAGCGAATCGCCTCGGGGCACGTGTTTTTCTCCCTCAAAGATGGTGGCGCCCAGATCTCCGCTGTGATGTTTCGATCCGACGCCAGGCGTGTGCGCGGGAAGCTGGAGAACGGCGACGCCGTGCGCTGTCGTGGCTCCTTGCGGATCTACGAGGCCCAGGGGCGGTTTCAGCTCTACGTGAGCAGGATCCAGCCCGTGGGGCTGGGCGAGCTCATGCTGGCGCTGGAGGAGCTGAAGGCGAAGCTGGCGGCGGAGGGGCTCTTCGATCCCGCCAGCAAGCGCCCCATCCCCCCTGCGCCTCGGGTCCTCGGGGTGGTGACATCTCGCACGGGCGCCGCCCTGCGGGACATCATCCAGGTGGCCCATGCCCGCAGCGGGGTGCGCATCATCGTCAGCCACACTCCCGTGCAGGGGGCCGACGCCCCCCCAAGGATCGTCGCCGCCCTGAGGCGCCTGGAGGCGAGGCCCGAGGTGGACACGATCATAATCGGCAGGGGTGGGGGCTCCGTGGAGGATCTGTGGTGCTTCAACGACGAGCGGGTGGCCCGCGCCGTGGCCGCCTGCCCGAAGCCGATCATCTCCGCCGTGGGGCACGAGGTGGACTTCACCCTCTGTGATCATGCGGCGGACCTGCGGGCCGCAACACCCTCTGCAGCGGCGGAGCTGGCAGTTCCCGATGAGCGGGCGTAACGCACGCGCCTGAGAAGGGCGCAGGACCGCCTGGGGGCGGCCGGGCGGCGAGCCCTGGGCAACGCCCGGCTGCGCCTCACCGTCGCCCAGCGGCGCATGGGCGACCCCAGACCCCTGCTGCTGGACGCTCGGGTGGGCCTGGATGGGCTGAGCG
>JAJRWW010000641.1 GCA_024276595.1 Myxococcota bacterium | reverse complement strand
GGGCCAGGGCCAGAAGATCGCGCCCAGCAGGGCTACCAAGGTGGCCAGCGGGAGCGCCAGCCCCACAGCTCGCCAGAGCCTCCTCCGGGGTGGGGCGTCCCGCTGCCGGGCAGGGGGCGATGGAACCGGGAGGACCGTGCCCAGGGCGGCGGCGCGAAAAGGCCCCTCGCGCTCAGGCGCCCGGGACGGATCGGCCACCGGATCGGCGAGGGGCATGGAGGGCGTCCCGGCGGCGGGCCCCAAAGGGGTGCTGGCAGCACCCCTCGACCCTCCCAGGTCATCGAGCACGATGCTGGGGCTGGAGTCGCTCCAGTAGCTCGCAATGGGCGAGGTGTCGGCCCTGGCCGCTCTCCTCGGCGAGCCGGGCCGGACCTGGGTTTGCGCCCCCCGCGGCAGGCCCTCGAGGTCCATGGTCTTCCGGGCGCCCGCTGAAGTAGCTCCGCTCACCAGGGAGTCGGCGACGGCAGCGGCCAGGGCCCTCACCGTGGGAGGACGCCCACCTGGCCTGCTCGAAAGGGCCGCCAACAGCGTCTCCTCCAGGCTCCCTGGCAACGGGACACCCGCGTCGCCGGGGCGACGTGGGTTGAGCCGACCGACCGGATCGTCCAGGTCGTCCCAGGGCAGACGCCCCACCAGCATGGAGTAAAGCAGCACCCCCAGCTCGTAGATGTCCGAGGCTGGACCCGCCGGGGTGCCAAAAAAGCGCTCCGGAGCCATGTAGGCCGGCGTGCCCCGCACACCCCCCTCCCGGGTGATGGTGGAGTCTGGGGCTCCCATGGGCTTGGCGATGCCGAAGTCCAGGAGCACCGCGTATCGTTGCCGGCCCACCAAAAAGACGTTCTCGGGCTTGATGTCCCGGTGAATGAGACCGTGATCGTGGAGGGTCGCCACCGCGTCGCAGAGCTGAGCGAAGAGCTCCAGTGCGCTCTCCATGGCCAGCGGGCCACGGCTCAAACGGGCTCCCAGGGGCTCGCCATCGAGCCTCTCCATGGCCAGGTAGGGGCTGCCTCCAGGGAGCTCGCCAAAGCCGAGGATCCGCACCACCGATGGGTGGTTTATCTCCGCCAGGAGACGCGCCTCGGACAGAAAGCGCCTCCTCTCCCCCTCGCTCGAGAGCCATGAGCTCCGGAGCACCTTCAGCGCCACCTCCCTGTGCCCCCAGCGAGCCGCATACACGACTCCACTGCCCCCTTCGCCGAGCACAGAGTCGACCAGGAAGTCGCCCAGGCGCGTGGGCATGGGCTCGGGTGGGAGCACCGGAACCGTCATGGCAGCCAGTGTACATGCCCCCTGCGGGGACGCAAGGCTCCCCGGGTGAACGCTCCCCGGTCAGACCGTGGTACAGTCGCGAGCCATGATCAAAGGGGTCGGCATTGATCTTGTGGACATCGCGGAGCTGGGGCGCCGCCTGGAGCGAACACCCCAGATCAGAGCGCAGGTGTACGACCACACGGAGCTGGCCTGGTGTGATGCCCTCCCCTCTCCTGTCGCCTTGAAAGCCCTGGCCGAGCGCTTCGCAGCCAAGGAGGCGGTGATGAAGGCCCTCTCCACGGGCTGGGCCAGGGGGGTGACCTTCCGGGACGTGGTGGTGGAGGTTCTTGCGCCCAGGGCGCCCGGAGAGCGCCGAGCCCACCGGGTGCGCCTCACGGGAGAGGCTGCCAGGCTGGCGGCCCGCTCAGGCGCGAAGATCCTGCTGAGCCTCTCCAGCGACGGCAACCTCGCGGTGGCCCTGGCCTTGCTCGTGGACCAGGGCGTGGACCAGGGGGGCGCCCGACCGGAGCCTGCGCCCTGACGCCCGCAGGTCCTCGAAGGGCGGCAGAAGCGATGGAGGCCAGAGCACCAAAGGTGACTACTTTTCCAGGTTGCGCCAGGGACCTCATGGGGCGACACTCGGGCCATGCGATTCACTCGAGTGACCAACCAGGCTCGGCGGCTACACGGGGAGCAGCGCGCCAGGATCAGGGTGATCGACGGGCCGGACCTGGGGCTGGAGGTGGAAGTTCCTCCCATGGGGGCGGTGGTTGGCGCTGATCCAGGCGCCGACCTCGTGCTCAACGACGACGCCGTCTCCGGGCGCCACTGCGCGGTGGTGCCCACCGCGGGTGGCTTCGATGTCTCCGACCTGAGCTCCAGGAACGGGACCTTCACCGACGGCGTGGCGCTCACCCGGGCCATGGTCCCCGTGGGCGCCGTGCTTCGGGTGGGCACGAGCCTCATCCAGCTCATGCCCGGTGAGGACACCGTGGAGATCCCCCCCAGCGACACCGATCGGTTCGGCGATCTCGTGGGAGGGAGCGTGGCCATGCGCACGGTGTACGCCCTGCTCCAGCGGGCCAGCCAGTCCGACGCGGCCGTGCTCTTCATGGGCGAGAGCGGCACCGGCAAGGAGCTGGCTGCCAGGGCCATCCACGACCACTCCCCACGCGCGGCCATGCCCTTCGTGGTGTTCGACTGCGGTGCGGCCAGCGACACCCTCATCGCCAGCGATCTCTTCGGCCACGTCAAGGGCGCCTTCACCGGGGCCGACAGGGAGCGCCCGGGCGCCTTCGCGTCCGCCCACGGGGGGACCCTCTTTCTGGACGAGATCGGGGACCTGCCCCTGGAGCTGCAACCCAAGCTCCTTCGCCTGCTGGAGGCAGGCGAGGTGACGCCGCTGGGCTCGAACACCAGCAAGAGATACGACGTCCGAGTGGTGGCGGCCACCCACAGGAACCTCTGGGAAGATGTGGGACGCGGCACCTTCCGAGGGGACCTCTACTACCGGCTGGCGGTGGTGGAGGTGCACCTTCCGCCCCTGCGCCAGCGCAAGGAGGACATTCCAGCCCTGACCAGGCTCTTGTTGGAGCGCAGTGGCGTGCCGGCGGCGGAGGTCGGGGATCTGTCTGGCCCCAACCTGGGCAGGCTGCTCGACTACCACTGGCCCGGGAACGTGAGGGAGCTCCGCAACGTCGTCTCCAGGGCGGTGGCGCTGCGGCCGCCAGGGGCGGGCTTTGCCCAGATGCCCATTCTGCTGCGCCCCGCGGCCGGGAGGCAGGAGCCGTCGGTGCGGGCGGACAGGCCCTTTCACGAGGCCAAGGCAGAGCTGGTCGCCCAGTTCGAGCGCGCGTACCTCTCCGACCTGCTGGTGAGGGCTGGCGGGAACATCTCGGAGGCGGCCCGGCTGGCCGGCGTGGAGCGGAAGTACCTGTACCGTCTCCTGGAAAAGAGCGGTCTCCGCAGAGGCAAGTGATCTCGTGATGCCGGGTGGGTCGTGGCCTCTCGGCGCAAAGACCCGACCGCCAGCGCCCTCTGGCCTACCACCCGAGCTTGGAGCGCAGATCGTCCATCATGGAGCTGACATCATCCGCGCTGGCGGTGAGGGTCTGGTCGTCCACGTCCAGGCTCTCCGCGGGGATGGCCTCCAGGAAGCGGCTGGGGGTGCGCTCCTGAAGCCTCCCCCGCACCCTGCGGGCCTTGGCCCTGCTGAGCAGTAGCTCGTCCATGGCGCGGGTCATACCCACGTAGCAGAGGCGCCGCTCCTCGGCGATATCTCCAATGACCGCATCGGTGGCCTGCGGGTTGAGCGTGCGGTCATGGGGCAGGAGCCCCTCCTCGAGGCCGATGAGGAACACCACCGGGAACTCCAACCCCTTGGACCCGTGGAGGGTGCACAGGGTGACCTGGTTGTCGGGGGCCTCCTCGGGCCGCTCTGTGGCCATATCCAGCAGCGCGAGCTGGGTCAAGTACTCGCGGAGAGTGGGCTTGTCGCTCCGCTCGCAGAACCGCTCCACGCTCTGCTGAAACTGGATGACGAAACCCCAGCGCCTCTGAAGCACCTTGTCCGACTCGGAGCTGCGGCGGAGCTCCTCCTGCAGGTTCAGCTCGGAGACGAGCTCCTCGGTCGCGGCGGGCAGGTCCGATCTCTGGCTCATCCTCCTGGTGGTGCGCTCCATGAGCTCCTTGAAGGAGCGCACCGCCAGAGCACGCCGCTCACCAGGGCCAATAATCTCCTCGGCGTGGTCCAGCGCCTCGTAGAGGCCAACGCCGTGCTCCTCCGCCCAGGCTGTGAGCTGCTCGACCGTCTTGGGACCGATTCCACGCGGCGGATTGTTGATGACCCTCCGCAGGCTCAGCTCGTCGCGCGGGTTGGCCGCCAGCTTGAGGTAGGCGACCAGGTCCTTTACCTCCTTGCGGTCATAGTAGGATGTGCCCCCCACCATTCGGTAGGGGATGCGGCTGGTGCGCATCTCCGTCTCCAGGTCTCTGGCCAGGATGTTGGAGCGGTAGAGCACGGCTATGTCCGCGTACCGTCGGCGGCCCGTGTCCACCATCTCACGGATGGTGCGAGCCACGTGGGCGGCCTCCAGCTCCCCGTCGGAGGTGATGGTCAGCCGCACCCTGGGCCCGGCCCCCCGGCTGGCCTGGAGCCTCTTGGGATGGCGCTCGGTGTTCTGGGCGATGACCCTGTTGGCGGCGTCGAGCACTGTGCCAACTGAGCGATAGTTCCTCATCAGGTAGATGACCTTGGCCTGGGGAAAGTCCTGCTCGAACCGAAGGATGTTTCTCACATCCGCCCCGCGCCACCCGTAGATGGACTGGTCGTCGTCTCCCACCACGGCCAGGTTGCGGTGCTCACCGGCGATGGAAAAAAGCAGCCGAAGCTGGGCGGGGTTGGTGTCCTGGTACTCGTCCACCAGCACGTATCGGAATCGCTCCGCCCAGCGACGACGGCAGCCCTCATCCCGCTCCAACATGCGGGTGGGCTCGCAGATCAGGTCGTCGAAATCCACCGCCCTGTAGGCGTGCATGAGCTCTGCGTAGCGGCCGAAGAGCTCGGCAGCGGCCAGGTCGTAGGGGTCGTCGCTGGGCGGGGTCTCGCCGGGGGCCATGAAGCTGTTTTTCCAGTTGCTGATGCGGGTCAGAATTGCCCCGAGATCATACCCCTGCTCCAGGCGCCGCTGGCGAGTGATCTCCCGCAAGACCCCGAGCTGGTCCCCCGTGTCGAAGATCGTAAAGGGCTGGCGCCGCCTGGACCGCCGGGCCTCCTCCCGGAGCATGAGCAGCCCCAGGGAGTGGAACGTGGAGAGGGTCACCGGGTTGGCCCGAGAGCCCACCATGGAGGCCAGCCGCTCCCGCATCTCGTTGGCCGCCTTGTTTGTGAAGGTCATGGCCAGAATGGACTCCCCGGCCACTCCCAGCT
The DNA here is from genome assembly GCA_024276595.1 of Myxococcota bacterium. Lineage (GTDB taxonomy): Bacteria > Myxococcota_A > Polyangia > HGW-17 > JAJRWW01 > JAJRWW01. Next base: position 2,283 of record JAJRWW010000641.1, on the reverse strand, counting down.
CCAGCAGGTGTGCTATTCGGTGCGTGATTACCCGGGTCTTCCCACTCCCGGCGCCGGCGAGCACCAGCAAGGGGCCCTCCACCGTCTCCACCGCCTGGCGCTGCTGTTGGTTGAGGTCTGTGAGCCATCGGGACATGGATGAGCACCCCTGGAGGTTGTCACCTGACGCGGAGGTCCAGGCGGGGAGCGAAGATACAGATTCGGTAGGGACCAGACAAGCAGATTCGAATCCCCGACGCGAGCTGAGGGCCTCGCCGGCGGAGCGCCAGCGGGCCAGCTCCGAACCCGCCCCAGGGTTCAGATGGAATCGAGGTCTCCCAGGGCGCTGCGCACACTGGCGAGCAGGGCGCGAGTGTCCACTGGCTTGGCGATGTAGCCGTCCACGCCCGCTGCGTCCGCGCGCATGTGAGAAGGCCCGTCGGCCTGGCCGGTGAACATGTACACCGGCACCGCCTGGGTGAGCGCCTCCTGCTTGAGCCACCGGCAGAGCCGGATGCTGTCGAGCCCAGGGAGACCCAGGTCGATGAGCGCCAGGTCCGGCACCTTGTGGACGACCAGCTCCATGGCGTCGTCTGCGGCGCTCGCGGCGGCCACCTCGTAGCCCGCGCTCTCCAGGGAGAGGCGCAGGAGATCCAGGGTGTCGGCGTCGTCCTCCACCAGCAGCACCCTGGCCCTGCTGTGCATCTTGATGATGGGAACTGCAACCGGCGTAAAGGAGCGAGCGCGCGCCTCGGCGCCGTCGACGCGCACCAGCAAGAAGCTGACGCGGGTGCCCTCGCCCGCCTCTGTCTGGAGCAGGGGCTCGGTTCCGTGAGCCTCCAGGATACCGCGCACAATGGAGAGCCCCAGGCCCGAGCCGCTCCGGTTGGCCCCGGTCTGAACAAAGGGCTCGAAGACCCGGTCTGCGCTGGCGCGGTCCATCCCGACGCCGTTGTCGCAGACCGAAAGGGCCACGCGCCGACCCGGGACGGGATCCACAATGACCCTGACGGTGACACCATCCCCGCCATGGTTGACCGCGTTCTCGAGCAGGTTTGCAATCACCCTGACCAGGGAGGTCGGGTCCGCCCGCACAAGGAGAGGTCCTGTGGGGGTCTCCAGGTGCACCCGGTCGGTCATGCCCTCGTGACGGACCAGGAAGTCTGCGACGCACTCGGAGCAGAGCGCCGCCAGGTCCACGGCCTCGAGCTGGAGGAGGCCACCCATACCGTTGCTGGTGGCGCGGAGGTAGGCGAGGGTGTCATCCACCAGCGAGGAGAGACGACCCAGGTTTCGGCGAGCCGCCTGCATTCGCTCCGCAATCTCGGACGAGATGTCACCCAGGTGACCGCCCAGCAGCAGGTCCATGTAGCCGATTCCGGTCACGAGGGGGGTGCGCAGCTCGTGATTGACCATGGCCAGGAACCTGTTCTTGGCTCTGAATTTCTCCTCCTGATCGCGATACTGCCGCTCCAGCTCCGCGCTCCGGCTCTCCAGCCTGAGGCGGGCGGCGTGGTGCTGGGTGAGGTCGACCCCCGTGCAGATGGCCATGCGGATCATGCCCTCCTCGTCGGCGAGGGGATGCAGGGTGGAGCGCACCCAGAGCCGGAGCTTGTCCCGGGTCTGCCAGGCGGACTCACGGGTGACCGGGCCAGCGCCGTCCCGGAGCCTGGAGAAGACAACGCTCGCGTCTACTCTCTCCTCCGATGGGCAGAACGTCTCCCAAAATGGCGTGTCCCGGACGTCCTCGATGCGAAAACCGGTGGCTTCTGTGGTGCCCCTGTTCAGGATGACGGGCCGCCCGCCATGGTCCATCACCACCACCAAGGTGTCCACCGCATCCAGGAGCGAGGCCGCCAGCTCCGGGGCGTTGCGCAGCATCTCCAGCAAGCTCATCTGCGGCCATCCACTCAGTTTTCCCTCCAGCACCCACACAGCGGTATTTCGATAGCATAGCACCAGGCCAACCGTCACACCAGGACATCCGCCACCAGCGGTAGTGGTGCGTGAAAAACGGTGGCATACTGCCACGGTGCTATCGCATCGGGCCCAGGCCATCGAGCTCCCGTGGTGGCGCCGGCCGCCGAACCTGAGAGCGAGCGCAAAGGGGAAAAGATGATCCTTCTCGAGCTGAGCTGCCTCCTCATCGTCGCCGTCTACGTGGTTGTCCGCACCTACAGCGAGCCGGATCGCGCTCGGCTCCTGCGGCGCCTGCTCCTGGTGCTCGCCGCGAGCTGGATGGCCGAAGACAGCGTCATCCGCGCCTACCACTTCTACCAGTACAGCCCCCGCTGGAGCGTCTTC